>JAAZNC010000077.1 GCA_012798455.1 Chloroflexota bacterium
CGGTACAGGTGTCGATTATGATGAAACCGTATTCATGCCCCGTCTGCGTGACGAAGGTGTATCCGAAGAAGCCATCCAGGACATCTATATCAACAACCCCGCTCGCTTCTTCTCAATCGAGAAATAATATTTCGATGAAATATACTATCTATAAAAAGATATTTGCTAATTAGAAAACATTCGTTTAGGAATTTTTATAATTTAAAGCCCTTATCTAACAAATAGGATAAGGGCTTTAATAAAAGGTAGCACCAAGGTTCTTAGAATTATGTAATCCAGATACTTCCCATCTGCAAAAGGTTTTATTTTATCCTTTTACGGTAGATGTTTTTTATTCGTGAAATCTTCTTCAACAGAGTAACAATTATGAGGAAATTGACCATAAATGCGGAACACGTCGCTCACTCCCAGGCTATTAAATCGCAGCCCTATCCGTTCTGGAGAGTCAAATTGAATGTTGCGCATCATGATCTCATAACTGTCCATCGAATCCTCTAATAAACGGCTCCATTGGGCTATTTTTGTATTGCAAACACCTCAGCCGGATTTTTAGTTGTAAACATTTCTACTACCTCCGGAGCGAACCCTTCATCCAGCAGCCGCGGGACGAATTTTTCCGGAATATATGTAAAACCAGGTCCACCACCATAACTTGTCCAGTATTTCCTGCGACCCATATCACAAGAAAGCATCATGCGGTTGGCAAAACCCTCTTTAACCAGACCTGACATAATTTCAATGATATGAGCATCTGTACCATATTTTACCTTACTTGGGCCATCATGAATAATATATGCACCAAGGTTCACGATTTTGCGGTGTAAGTAATAATCAGGGTTGATATCCACATGTGCAACGATCATGCGAGATGGGTCAAGACCCTGGGAGATCACATATTCAACCTGCTCCACACCCATGGTACCCTGTTCGGTATGGGTGGAAACGGGAGCACCGGTTTCTTTGGAGGCGATCACGGCAGCGCGAAAAACCTTTTTTTCCAGATCTGAAATGAAGTTATGGCTGCTGCCACCTTTGATGATACCGGCTTTATGCTCGGTGCCATCCATGCCCTGTTCAACTTCAGAGATTATATAATCAGCCAATTCAGTCACAGACCATTCTTCGACCTCCTTGGGAAAATAAGCGCCTTTCAGATAGCCGGTGGTAGCCAACACATGAATGCCGGTTTTTTGGCTTGCATCCACCATTACGGGAATGTTGCGCCCGTAGTGCCGGGGAGACATTTCCACAAAGCTTTTTCCGCCAGCATTCTTATAGAGGGTCAATTCCTGTACGGGTTTGGTCACATCATCCACCAACAGATCAGGATCACCTTTGATGATAGAATTCGGAGGTCGCGTAATAAGATGTTCGTGGGCCAGTGTAAACCCAATTTCTCTTACATCCACATCCCCTAGAATAGTTCTAAATACTGCCATTTTGACTTCCTTTCAAATTCTTTTTTAATGACGGAGAAGGGTAGAACAAGTTCTGACCCTTCTCCTTTTCTTACCTTATACCTGTAAAATGCTATTTAAAGAATACTTTTAAAACGCTCAACAACGCAGGCCAGTATGTGCAGTAGTCAATATGCCCACCGGCTGCAATATTGAAACCTACAACCTTAGAAAGCCATACCGCGCCAAATACTTGGACGATACCAAGCAGGAAGGTTGCGATGATAGTGCCGCGGATGCCGCCATATTTGCTGGCGAAGGCACCCAGGGTGCAGCCACCGAAGAAGATCGGAATGACACTGGGGATCGTGATGTAAGCGGAGCCGAGAGCAATCTGCAATCCGACACCCACAGCCATGCCCAGTACGGTGAAGATCACACCCAGCAAAGTTGCCTGGGGAGCGTAGGTCCAGAACACCGGGTTATCAACTGCAGGAACTGCACCAGGGACGACGATCTTTGCAAAACCCTGGAATGCGGGCAGCAACTCAGCCAGGAACATACGTACGCCCAGCAGCAAAATGGTAACACCGACCGCGATATCGATACCCTGCATGAAAGAGAACAAGATATAGTTCTTTCCGCCGGTAAAATCGGCTGCAGCGGTTGGACCTGATAATATCCCAATGAGTGTATACAGGAAAGCCATGATGACGCTATAGGAAATCACGGAGTCTTTCATGATGCTCAGCCAGCCTGGGAATTCCAGTTTTTCGGTGTCGTTCTTGGGATCGCCGGTGATCTTGGCGATCATCATGGCAAACCAACCAACCACAGCCATATTGTGACCAATGGTGATGTTGTCATCACCAACCAGTTTTTTCAAGGGTTTGATCATCAAAGCAGGGAACAACCACCAGTAGATTGCCAGCAGCACCACCGCGAACAAGACGGCGCGCCAGTCACTCCAGCCAGTCAGGGCAAACACGAAGAAGGTTACCAGCACAGTATCAGTGAAAGCGACATGTCCGGTCAGGTATACGACCTTCAGAGGGGTGATACGGGAAAGCAGCAGGTGCAGCAACCAAGCCAGCAAGAGAATCATACCGATCTGACCAGCCAAAGGCACATCTGCCATTCTTTCAAGACCCTCACCTACACCCGTCCATGGGTCAGCGATGCGCCCTTCCAAACCAAAACGTGCTACCAGCATGCTCAACATTGGTTTTGAGGCAGAAACCAGTAATCCCGTCCCAATTTGCAGCACACGAACACCCACGATGGTTTTTAAGGTAGAGACAATAACAGCGGTGCCTTTTTTCTTGAGAAAAAGCATACCAAGAAGAACGATGATACCCAAGAAAATGGATGGCTCGCGTAGAACCTGATTAACAAAAAAATCTAAAAACTTCATCGAAAATCCTCCGTTTTTATAAACTTATAAGTGGGGGAGGCAACAATAGATGCTTACCATCATTTCAATCAGGAATTTCCACTCCCAAATCAACCAAGAGTTTGCGTACCTTGTTCTTGATATCAGCTTGATTGAAAATACCGGTTACCGCTACATAAGATTTGGCATAGGGATGTCCCTTCACCATCTCTTCATGGGCAGTGGTTGTAATAATCCCGTCGCACCTTTCTCCGCGATAGCTACCACTATCACATACCGATAAATCCACATTCTCGACTCCCAATTCCTCGATCGCGGTATCTACATTTACTTTTAAAAGTTGGCTGCTTCCAGCCCCGAAAGTACAGACGATGATTATTTTTAACCCTTTTGCATTGATCATTAATTTGCCTCCAATTTATTATTTTTTATTTCATTTAATTGTATGTCGTCTTATAAAAAAGCACCTCCTTTTCCTTAACTATTGGTTGGAAGCCGAGAAAAGTGACAATATTATTTGCTTTTCTTTAGCATTTCGTATAATTTCAAAATTTCCAGGCTGGTTCAGCATCCCAGCCAAGTCACGCAACATTCCAATATGCGATTCAGCATCCGGCGTTCCGAATGCTATCAATATGTCGATCGGATCAAAATCTTTGTTCCCAAAATCTACCGGTTCGGCAATGGTTACCAAAGAAATACATACTTCATGCACCAATGCACCTGGTTGGGCATGCGCCAGCGCAAAACCATTTGCCAATACCATGTAAGGACCAAAATCCAATACTGCCTGCTGCATGGCTGCCACATATTCTTTTTCAATCAATTTTCTAGAAAGCAGCGGGGCAGCCGCAATCTCAATGGCATTGCGCCAATCAGAAGCATGCTGTTTTAATTGAATGAAATCCGAAGTTAAATATTTTTCAAGCATATGACCCTCTACCCGGGTGTCTGCCCATATCCTTTCTCAAATTCGAGACCCTGTCGAATGGTTTCCTCATCCAGGGGTCTTACATTTCCCAATGATTCCGAAATAGCCTGGATCTGTGCCACATTTTCTACTGTACCCGCAACCGCTAACGCCCTGGAAAGATCCTTACCAACTGCCAAGACACCATGTTGCTCCATCAACACCGCATTTTTATCCGCCAGACCCGTCACTACCACTTTACCCAGTTCTTCTGTACCAGGAAAGGCAAAAGGCGCCACATCGACATTACCACCCACTGTAATCACCAGGCTCATGATAAGAGGCAGGATGGTTTTTGCCATGGAAGCATAAGCAGTAGCATATGGGCTGTGGGTGTGAACGATGCCGTTCACGTCAGGGCGAGCATTATAAACCGCCAGGTGAAAAATTCGATCGAGAGACGGTTTTCTCTTTCCATCAACGATGTTTCCCTGTAAGTCCAACACAATCAGATCTTCCGGGGTCAAGCATGAAAATTGCATTCCACTTGGGGTAATGACAACTAACTCATCATCAGCATAGTCACGCGCCGAAAGAGAACCTTTTCCGGGTCCGAAGCTAGCCAGCGGGCTGCTTTCAAAGTCACGCGCCACCTGCAAGAATTCTTCACAAAACTGTTTATTGATCATCTGTTTAGACATCGAATGCAAGTATGCGTCTGGGATTTTCTACCAAAATCTTCTGAATGATTTCTTCAGAGATACCTTCCATGCGCAAGCGCGGGATGAAGATTTCCATAATGTAGGCATAACCTGGTCCGCCACCGTAACTTTTCAGATAAGAACGGCGCCCACTATCTCCGGCAAAGACAATCTGATCTTCATGACCCGCATCCAGGAGAGCTTTCAAACATGTCACAGTAACCGACTCAGCCTGATATTTAATCCGTCCGGGGGTATCGAATTCAAGGTTGACACCCTGTTTGGCAAGGCTGAGCAGCATAAAAGGATCAGGATTGCGATCGATATGCCCGATCACCACCCGTGAGAGATCCAGCCCTTCAGATTTAAAAATATCCACCTGCGCCTGACCCATGGTGCCCTGTTGGGTGTGGGTGATCAATGCGAGCCCACTTTCTTTTTGAGCACGGGCAGCCGCGCGGCACATCTTTTCTTCAGTGGGGGTCACCACCTGGTAACTGGTGGCACATTTCAGCACGCCAGCTTTGCTCTCGCTGCGTTTGACAACCGGTCCATTGTAATCATTAATTTCGATCCCCTCGTAAATATCTGCCAGCAATAATGGAACCATCTCTTCAATCGAGTAATCGTAGACCCAATGCGTAGGCAGGTAGAATTCGCTTTTATGAAAACCGGTAGTAGCAATGATAGGAACCTCAGGTACCTTTTCTGCAATATAGCGATATTTGGTGATATTACGCCCGCAACCGATCGGTTGTGCATCCAGCAACCCTCCGCCACCATGATCACGGAAATCAGCCAATTCCTGAGCTGCTTTATCCGCATCATCCATCAAAAAATCTTTATCATGCAACACTTCCACCGTTCCGGCTTCGCGGATGAGGTGCTCATGCATATTGGTTGGTCCTAATTGTTCGGGATTGATATCCCCCTGTACAGTGCGAATCTTCAAAGCCATTCCTGTTCCTCCATATCAACCAGTAAATAAATTTCACCAAGATGCAAAAATATTACAATACCTGCATTTATTTGTCAATTTTTTGCTCATTATTGATTATAATTGTTTGTTTTTTATCATTTTATGTGATACTATATACAACGTAACGGCTGTTTTTCGGTGCAATAATTCCGGCAAACATCCTAATTGATTGGAGAAAGACGATGAGAGAAACCAGACACCAAAAGATACTCGATTATTTGTTCTCGCACCAATCCGCTGATATCGATGAACTGAGCCAATACTGCGATGTGAGCACCGCTACCATCCGGCGTGATCTTGATTATCTTGAAATCAACGGTGACCTGTTGCGAGTCCATGGGGGAGCCATGCGCAAAAGCGAAAAAATCGATTCTTTTTTACTGGCACGCTCATTGGTACAGGCAGATGCAAAGAAACGTATAGGAAAGGCAGCCGCAGATCTGGTACAGGACCACGATACTATCATCGTATCCACCGGAACGACCACCGAAGCCATGATCCCCTTCCTTTCCGAAAAGAAAGATCTCACCGTCATCACCAATGCCCTGAACGTAGCGTACCAACTGACCAAATATGAAAACATCACCACCATCGTGCTGGGTGGTTTTCTACGCCATAGCGAACTAGATCTGTTGGGGCATATCACCGAGAATTCCATGGTAGATCTGGTGGCAAGCAAATATTTCCGCGGGGTGAAAGGCATCAGCCCCCGGCAAGGACTGACCGCCAGTGATGTGATTCACGTGCGCACCGATCGCAAAATGATCGAGATCGTGCAGGAATTGATCATCCTGGCTGATCACACCAAATTTTTCAGCATGGGATCCACCCAGGTTGGTCCGGTCTCGATCGCTTCAACTGTGATCACCGACGTCAACGCTCCCCAAGAACAAGTGGAGATGATCCGCGATATGGGTGTTAAGGTTATTCTGGTCTAATCAACTACCCTGCCATTTTAATCAATCATTAACCAAATTTGCATCTATTATTAAATATCATTTGATATGTTAATTAACATGGATGATTATAAACATACCAAAATGAGAGTTCTATTCCTTTGTATCGGTAACTCATGCCGCAGCCAGATGGCTGAAGCACTGCTGCGTAAGCATGCACCTAATCGCTTCTCTGCGTTCAGCGCCGGTATTGAACCATCCACCGTCAACCCCTACACCATTCGTGTGCTGCAAGAGATAGGCGTCGATACAAGTGATCTTTTTTCCAAATCCCTCAGTAAATTTTTCAAGTCGCCCGCTTTCGATTATCTCATCACCGTTTGCAGTGATGCCGAAGAACGCTGCCCGGTCTTTCCGGGCGCCGGGAAAAGATTGCACTGGTCATTCGAAGATCCTGCCAAGTTCATTGGATCCGACCAGGAAAAATTGGCTCAATTCAGGGTCATTCGCGATCAGATCGATCAATGCATCAGCGACTGGTTAAAGGAATTCCCAGAAAAAATAACAAAGCCTTAGTGGATAGTAGCTTTCAACAGCAGCAGAACGGGAGTCCAATATAACGCATAATCTAGATGCCCGCCAGCTGCCAGGTGCAGGTCGGCAATTTGTGCAAACCAGGCGCCACCAAAAATCATGAACACACCCAGTATAAATGTGGCAAACAGGGCACCCTTCCAGCCCCCGCTCATATTGGCAAAAACACCCAATGCACTACCACCGAAGAACATGGTGAAAATGCTGGGGATGGTAACATAAGCGGAACCGAACAATAACTGCAACCCAATACCCACCAACATTCCTATCACCGTGCTGATGAAACCCAACAGCGCCGATTGCGGAGCATAGTTCATGAAGACCGGGATGTCCACCGCCGCGATAGCGCCGGGGATCACTTTCTTCGCAAATCCCTCGAACGCCGGGATCAACTCTGCCAGGAACATACGCACACCCAGCACCAACACCACAATACCTACCGCCACATTGATACCTTGCATGAAAGAAAACAACACGGGGTGTAAATTTCCCGAATAAAGGGCACCAACTTGAGGACCAACAATGATCCCGATGAGGGTATATAATGTCCCCATCACCAGTCCATAGGCAACCACCGATTCACTAAAAATAGAGAGCCAACCTGGGAATTTAATATCTTCCGCACTATGATTCTTGTCTCCCACTTTTGCCAACAAGATTGCCAAGAGGCTACCCAGCATCAGATCATGTCCCAGTGTGACAGGGTCATCTTTCACCAGGTCTTTGATAAACAGGGAAAGCAGTTTTGGGCATAGCCACCAGTAAAACGCCAGAAGTACCGTTGCCAATGCGAAAGCGCGCACATCCTGCCATCCAGTAACGACCACCACTCCCCACAGCGCAAATATGGTATCAATAAAAGCGACTTGCCCGGTAAGATAGATCACTTTTATGGGTGTGAATCGAGAAATCAGCAAATGCAGCAGCCAGGCGATCAACATCAACAATCCCACCTTACCTACCAAAGCCGGATCCATGCGTTCAAGAATTTCCCCTACACCGGTCCATGGATCTGCCAGACGTCCCTGGATGCCAAAGCGAGTGATGAGCATGTCCATCATGGGTTTGGAAGCTTCCACCAGCACATTGCTGCCGACCTGCAAGATGCGTACCCCCACAATGGTTTTTAAAACAGAAACCAGCGTATCGGATGCGGATCTTTTCAGGAACAAACAACCAAGCAAAACGATCAAACTTAAAAACAAGGAAAGCTCACGCAGCACTTGATTAACAATAAAATCCAACAATAATTGTAAGAAACTCATATCTCCCTCACCTTTGCATACCAGTAATATGCGATAAATTGTAATCTATGACAATAAATAATACAAAAACCCGCCCGAAAAGTGTTTTTCGAGCGGATTGAATCCGACGAAATTATTTACGGGTCAACCAGTGGGCGGCATTCGCCCATAGGCTGGTATAACCACCCCACTCTGCGAAATCCACAGTGCACCAATGCGGTCCGATATCAGATGCCCACACCATGCTACGCCCCTTGCCATAATCCCAAGCAGCTAACAGGGGATATTTGCCAGCTTTGGCGACCAGGTCTGCGCCTTCTTTGATCTGTAATTCATTCAACCCCAGCAGCAGCGGCCATTGATCTTCCATACCCTTCACAAGCGGGTGAAAAGGCAGCAGCACTTCAACATGTAAACCTTCCGGACATTCCACACGATCATCGAAGGGATAGATATTCACCGGCAGGATATCTTCCATGACTGTGCGGTAATATTTTGCCGCGCCATAAATACCAGCAAAAGAATAATAACCGCCGCACATGATCAACGCTCCGCCATCTTTTACCCAATCTGCCAGCAAATGCAGCCGGTTGGGTACTGATTTACCGTGCAACCAGGTATCGGGATGTAACAACAGGGTATTGGCGCCCAAATCGCTCAAGATCACCACATCAAACTGATTCAGATCCTGCATAGTAACAGGAAAATTCTCAGCTGCCAGATGAGAGGGCAGATGGGTAAAATCAATATCACTCTTTTCGAAAGCCTTGCGGATGAATTCTTCCCCAGTTTCGAAAACCGTGCTGGAAAAGAAATCCCAACCCTTATAATGGGTTGAATTTGAAACCCATGATTCCCCTGCCAATAAAACTTTTATCGCTACCATAACAAATATTCCTCGATTCTAAATAAGATCCGTTTACATATCTCTATTTATTCTAATACGATGTTAATAAAGGAAACGCTACTTGATCCGTTATTAATCAGAAATGTCCTATAATTGGATTTACCACCCATGACCTTGATAAAGAAGTGGTTCGAACAAATATGAAAACAATAATCGCAGGAGCATTAGGTGAATGCGTGCATGTGGCAGGAGTCTACAACTTTCTGCGGCTGGCGGAACAATTTGGCTGGAAAACCATCTTTCTAGGACCCGCCGTCCCGACCGAGCATTTCCTGCAGACTGCACGGGGTGAAAAAGCGGATGTGGTCGCCGTATCTTACCGTCTGACGCCGGAAACCGGCGAAAGGCTGCTGGCAGAATTCGCCGAAGCGGCGGATGACCTGCGCAGCCAGGGCACTCAATTCATCTTCGGTGGCACCCCTCCGGTGGCAGAAAAAGCGAAAAAACTGGGTTTCTTCCAGGCGGTCTTTGATGGAACGCAAACCCGCGAAGAGATCATCACATTTTTGCGCGGAGACGAGCGAACGGAAAGCGGTTCTCCCATCTACCCTCAAACCACCATTGAACGCATCCTCTGGAAAAAACCCTTCCCGTTGCTGCGCCATCATTTCGGGCAGCCATCCATGAACGCCAGTGTGGAAGGCATCAAACAGATCGCCGAAGCCAAGGCATTGGATGTCATTTCACTGGGCGTAGATCAGGATGCCCAGGAGAATTTTTTTCACCCCGGTAAACAGAATCCGCGCAGCACGGGTGCAGGGGGTGTGCCAGTACGCAGCCCGGATGATTATTCTCGTCTGTATTGTGCCTCGCGGCGTGGAAATTTCCCGCTGATGCGCACTTATTCCGGCACCAACGATTTCATCCGCCTGGCAGAAATGTACCGCGAGACGATCCATATTTGCTGGGCAGCAGTGCCACTGTTCTGGTTCAACCAGATGGACGGGCGCGGTCCTTTTGACCTGGAGGATAGTATTCGCGAGCATCAGAACCTGATCCGCTGGTACAGCGAACACGAAGTGCCGGTAGAACTGAACGAACCGCACCACTGGGGTATGCGCGATGCGCCGGATGTGATATTCGTGGTAGCCGCCTATCTTTCTGCTTATACGGCACGCGCTTATGGTGCCCATGATTACATTGCCCAGATGATGTTCAACAGCCCACCCGGCACCTCAGATGCCATGGATCTGGCAAAAATGGCAGCCTGTCTTGAAATATGCGCGCCGCTGGAAAACAAGCACTTCCATATCTGGCGACAAACACGCACCGGTTTATTGAGCTACCCGCTGGAGGATAATGCCGCCCGCGCACACCTGGCAGCCAGCATTTATGTTCAAATGGCTCTCAAACCGGATATCATCCACATTGTCGGGCACACCGAAGCTCACCATGCTGCCAGCGCCGATGATGTGATCGCCGCCAGCCGGATGGCACAACGCAGCATCGAAAACGCGTTACTTGGACAACCGGATCTATTGAGCGATCCCGCCATCCAGCATCGCAAAGAGCACCTTATCAAAGAAGCCAATATCACGCTGCAGGCGATCCGCAATCTCAACCAGGTTGCCACACCCAACCCCCTGGGAGAGGCGGGAATACTGGCACAAGCAGTGAAAGAAGGAATCTTAGATGCGCCCCATCTGCGCAACAATGCTTTCGCTAAAGGGGAGATCAAAACAAGCATTCGAGATGGCGCGTGTGATGTGGTCGATGAAAGCGGTAATCCACTATCCGAAGAAGAACGGCTTGCCCGTTATTTATAAAATCAATCAAATGAAAAAGGAGGGTACTATGACGTATCCAGTGAACTACACCGTGATTGGTGCCGGCAACGGAGGTAGAGCCATGGCAGCCCACCTGGCATTAATGGGAAAGGATGTGACTCTTTACAACCGCACTTTCAGTCACATCGAAGTGATCGCGAAAAGAAAGGGGATCGAGCTGGAGAGCTATCCTGGTGGTCCACTTGGTTTTGGAAAGCTCAACAAAGCCACCTCCGACATTGCAGAAGCCCTTGAGAAAGCTGAGGTCATCATGGTGGTGGTACCTTCCTCCGGGCATGCCGATGTAGCAAAGATGATTGCACCCCATCTAAAGGATGGGCAGATCGTCTTGCTGAATCCGGGGCGTACCTTTGGCGCCATTGAATTCGATACCACCTTACGGCGGGAGGGTTGTGAAACCGACGTGATCGTGGCAGAAGCCGAGACTTTCATCTATGCCAGCCGGGCGGATGGTCCGGCACAGGCACGCATCTTCCGCATCAAAGAAGCAGTTCCGATCGCAGCCCTGCCAGCTAACAAGACCGAATTGGTGCTAAAAGCCATTGAAGATGTTTACCCGCAGTTCATCGAAGGACATGATGTGCTCCATACTGGCTTGAACAACATGGGCGCCATCTTTCATCCCGCGCTGACCATTTTGAATGCCGGGCGCATTGAATCGACCCATGGTGATTTCGAGTTCTACATCGACGGGGTCACCCCCTCAGTGGGATATGTGCTCGAGGCGCTCGACCGGGAACGCGTCACCGTAGCATCGGCGGTGGGCATCCGCGCCCGCACCGGATTGGAATGGTTGGAACTGGCTTACAACGTACAAGGCAAAGACCTGCGTGAAGCGATCCATAATCAAAGTGGTTATTATGGCATCAAAGCGCCCTCTACCCTTTCACACCGCTATATCTTCGAAGACGTGCCCATGAGCCTGGTGCCGATTGCTTCACTTGGAAAACAGTACGGTATCTCGGTGCGCGCAATCGACAGCATGATTCGTCTGGCATGCATCATCCATAAAACAGATTATTATCGCACCGGACGCACGGTGGAAAAGTTGGGCATCAAAGATCTCAGTATCGCGGAATTGAACAACTATGTTAAAGAGGGATTACCCTATCGCCTGGCATAATTATTGCAATATAATTGAATTATTGCTATCCTTAAAAAAATAGCTATAATGAAGGTTAAATCAGGGGAAGGCTTAGCTTTCCCATTGATGGTGCTTTCATGGAACAACCAAAAGGGTTCGATCGTTAACCCTTAAAAGGTTTGATCACGGAGGAGATCATGAAAAAGAAAATAGCGTTGCTCGTTACATTTTTGTTGTTTATGGGAATCATCGCTCCCGTTCAAGCAGCTACCTATCCTACCTTTGGAATCGTCAGTGTGGTAGCAGACGAATATGTGACCATTTCCACCAGCCTTTTCCCCGCCAATGAGCTCTATTATGTCTATATGGGATACAACGGAACACTTGGCATCAACGGCATTCTGGTTACCAAGCTGTATACCGGAAGTGGTGGCACCTTCAAAGCCAAGTTCTATATTCCCGACGAGCTTCAAGGTGAAGGTATCATCGCCATCCGCCTGGAAAGTCAGGATTCGCCTTATTACAGCTACAACTGGTTCTACAACACCACTGGCGCATCCACTAGCACCAGTTCTTCCACTACAACCACCACTACAACCACCAGTTCTGCATACAATCCCAATGATTTCCCAACCTTTACCATCTTGGAAGTTGTAAAAGGAGTATCCGTCAAGGTAGAAACCAAGTACTTCCCGGCTGATAATATGTTCGGGGTCTACATGAAAGATGGTGTTTCCACTGCCAAGACCTGGTATTATGTGGCGGGTCTCAACTCTGCGGATGGCGGTTCCTTTGAAGCCACCTTTGCCATCCCCACTGAACTGCAGTGGAAAGAAAAGATCGCTATTAAATTCTACAGCTTGGATGAGGATTACATCACCTACAATCTGTTCGAGAACAAAAATTATCCTTAGACCGTACCGTTCAAACCATTCTTAAGACAATAGACCCCGCCAATGCGGGGTCTATTTTATGTCCAGATTCGTCAATTTTCTACGGATAACACACGAAGATGGATTCTGTTATTTTCAGACTGGATGATCTGGCGCCAATCCTCATCCAGATAGGGCAGCATGCGCTGATCGACCAGTACATAATCGGCATCCCGGCAGCCATCTGCCATGGCAGAAGAATGTCCTTCGAAGATCCAAACAGCATGCCCTAAATAGGTGAAACCTAAAAGATAATCAAAAAAGGGGATCGCCTTGCGAATATCCGTGCGTAGTGCCTCGAGATAGGTATAAGCTATCACCGCAATCTTCAATGTTTTTTCAGATGGAAGCAGGTCTTCCAATACGATACGGTTCTCAGAGGGAAGAGTATCAGGAGGATATGAATCTTTCAACAAGATCAATCGCCCGGGAGAAACGATCACCACCCGGCGTTGAAGGGTTCCGTCTGCCAGGAGAGTTTCCTGATCCGCCAGTTCTCTGGCTTCTTGAAAAATCACCTTTAGGTCAGGTCGAATATCCACTTCCGGCATATGTACTTGAAAGATGTTTTCCCGGTTCATATACTCCTCTCGCTACAAGTTTACCGTAAAATACATACAATCAAACTGCGTCCGTATTAATTAAAAGAAGAATCGACTGTTAGCAGTCGATTCTTCTTTAGAAGGGTAGCATGGATGTCTCTATTTTACCTTTTTTATCTTTTCCCAGCCACTCATCATTCCAAAAACGCCCATTAAAGCACCTTTTTGTTCATCATTAAGGGTCTCAATATCCGCGATATGGTCCCCTTTATACATGGCACCCCGGTCTTCGGTGAAATTACCCCATCCGGCAGCCCGGATCAGCACCCAAGGAGCGATGCCCAATTTTTCGGCGGCTTTATAAGCAGCATTGATCATATCTTGATGGGTTTTCTTATGGAACAGCTCAAGTTGTTTTTCTTTCATTTTGGCGACTTCTTGCGCAAGAGATGCTTTTTCACTGGTTACCTTCACCTCTTTTTCTTCTTTCTTGGCGCCTTCTGACATTTCTGCCATATCGTTCCTCCTGGTTAATTGATCTGAATTAAATACCTTATTGGTATCATTGAGTATAGAGTAGCATAAAAATAATTAAATTACATCAAAATCATACTTTTTAATAAATCTTTAAGGAGAATTCATGAAAAGCTATCGCAAAGAACTATGGTTCAATGTACCTACCCGCCGGGCATCCCTTAACATCACCCCTCAAGTTGAAGCTTGCTTACGCGAAAGCGGGGTTCAAGAAGGGTTATGCTTGGTCAACGCCATGCATATCACCGCCAGTGTATATATCAATGATGACGAAGCCGGGTTGCTGCACGATTATGAACGCTGGCTTGAAGAGCTGGCGCCACATGAACCACTCAGCCAGTACCGGCACAATCTCAGCGGAGAAGATAACGCGGACGCCCATATGAAACGCCAGATCATGGGTCGCGAAGTGGTGGTGGCGATCAGCAACGGGAAGCTGGATTTTGGACCCTGGGAGCAGATCTTCTACGGCGAGTTCGACGGCAAACGCAACAAACGCGTGCTGGTGAAGATCATCGGGGAATAGCCAGTCATTTCCCGGCGAACTCATGCATTGAGGGTTTTGTAAATACCCCGCAGGTGTTTATAGACATCTGTAAAAACAGCAAAGCGCTCGTCGTAGACTGCCCGGTTTTGTGGGTGTGGCTGATAGGTATGGTCAAATTTCACCAGCCCGGGGATATCGGCAAAGGAGATCTCACCCAACCCTGCCGCAGCGATCCAGGCAGCCCCGCGCGCATTGGCGCAGATGGGGTCGGCTGCCTGCTTGATCTCCACATTGAGCACATCGGCGAAGATCTGGCACCACACGTTGGATTGCGCTCCACCACCCACGATGCTGATGGTTTCCACCTTGCGTTTCATGAAACGTTCCACCGGCAGCAGCATCCAGCGTGTATTGAAAGCGATGCCCTCTAAAAACGCCCGGATGATATCTTCACGGTTGTTGTGCAGTGAAAGGTTGAACAAACCAGCACGCAGGTTACGGTCATCCACCGGAGCACGTTCACCCCAGATCCAGGGAGTATAGATGACCCCATGGCTTCCGGCAGGAACGCGCTCGGCGATCTGATCCAGCACCTTGAAGATATCAGGTACTTCTGCTTCCTGCAGCAGTTCATCCTGATGATAGAGGATCTTATCGCGCAGGAAATTCAAATTTCCCCCCGCCGTAGCCTGCAGGGCAGTCAGTAAATAGCGGTGCGGGATCGCACAGGGCACCGAGGCAAGCGAAGACATGATATCGGTTCTTTTGTAAGGAACATGTGCCGCCATCCAGGAGGAAGTGCCGATGTAGAGATGCATGGCATAATCTTCCACCGCACCCGCCCCGATGGCAGCGGCAGTATTGTCGATGGAACCTGCCACCACGCGCACACCGGCTGCCAGCCCCAGGCTATGCGCCACATCGGGCAGCAACTCGCCGATCACCGCTGAACAAGGGACAATATCTGGCAGTTTTTCTTTATCGATCCCCAGGGTGCGGATCAATGTATCATCATAGTGAATGTGATCCGGGTCGCGATTATCGGTCACCCAGGAGGTCAGGATGGAATCAAAACTCGCCACCATCCTGCCGGTCAGGCGCAGGTTCATATAATCCAGCACATTGAGGAATTTATAGGTTCGATCGTAGATTTCGGGCATTTCATCGCGGATATAGAGCATATGACCGGCGGGATCCTTGCCCGTCATGGAAGGCATACCGCCCGTCAATCGAATGCAACGCAGCACTTTCGCCAGCGCAGCGCCGTCGATATTCAGGATGCCCTTCAATTGGCGTTTCAAGTTGGCGGCGCCACGCATATCCATCCATAAGATACAGTTGCACAACGGTTTCCCATCGTGATCCACCGGCAAGGTTCCTTCTCCCTGGGTGGAACAGCACAATGCTTTCACCTGCTGTGCATTCGCCTTGCTTTTCTTCATCAGGCGGGAAGATGCTGCCATGAAAGCCGACCACCATTCCTGCGGGTCCTGCTCTGCCCCGCCATCAGGGGTGATAATAAGCGGAACGGGCTGATTTTCCCACCCCAAAACCCGCCCGTTTACCGAGATCAAGGCAACTTTTACCCCGGAAGTACCCAGATCAACTGCAAGGATCAATTTTTCGACTGCCATGCGTATCTCTCTTACTCTTTGGATTTAATATCCTTCATCTGGGCAACCAAAACCAAACACAGCACCAACAGTCCGGCTGCCAGCAGCAGGGCAGGGGTAAAGGCGCCATCTCTGGTTTTCATCACCTCCATCACATACACGAATACTACCGCAGCCTGCCCACAGAGCTGGATAAGCCCGTTGGAAGTCCCTTCCGGCGTGGGATAGGTCACCTCGGTAGCGTATTGCATGCCGATCGGGTTCACACTCACCAGGAAGAATCCCATGAAAAATGCTGAAACAAAAAGCAGCCAGGCACTGGTTGCGAACGTCAAACCTAATAATCCGGGGATCGCCAGGGCAATTCCCAGGAACATAAAACGCTGGCGTTTACGCTGCTTATCGGAGACGGCAGGGATAACCACTGCCCCGATGATACCACCCACCAGCATCAAGGCACCCAGCGTTCCGGCATCAGTGGGGGTAAAGCCACGCGGGCGGATGATGCTCTCCACCCAGGTGGTAACGCCATTGAAAATGCCCAACCCGATGAAAGAGATCGCCAGATACATCAAAAATGGTTTCGATTTCAGCGCATGTTTGATGCCATCCAGCATGAGGGCATGCACCTGCTCGCTGGCAGGACCAGCGGGGGTGGGTGGATTCTCGCGGGCAAAGATGATGAACAAGACCACTGAAAAAGCCGCGATAACCCCATAGATCAATTGGATAGCAGCAATGGAGGTACCACTTTCGTATAAAAGCGGGGTGGCAACCATGCCAATACCAGTGCCCACCAGGTTCGCCAGGGTGATCAAGCCCACCATGGTAGCACGTTCGTCGCTCCCAAACCATTTGGCTGGAATGGTAGTCCAGGCATTCAATAAAAATGGCTGGGCAGCAGCGATGCCGATCGTGCTGATCAAGACCAGGGTGTAATTCTGACCGGCAAAACCGCGCAGCAGCCCAAATGCACCCATCATGATAGCGCCCAATCCCACCGCTTTGCGATAGCCAAACTTATCGATCATCCAGGATGCCGGAATAGAAAGGGGTATAAATGCGATCATGAAGACCATGGATAATAGACCGATCAGACGATCGGTGACACCATAATAGCTAGCGGCATCCCCGGTGATGGGCGCGAAAGCGATCCATAACATTTGCATGGTGAGGTTGATGAACATGAACACTGCCAGTACCACCCATCGATATTTATACAATTTATATTGTTCTGCCATTAGCAGACCCTCCTCTATGACGTTTATTTTGCCTGCTTAAACCCCTTCCACACATTTTAGTACCGTTTCAAAGCGACCAAGCGCTTCATCAATCACCCCATCTGTATCTGCAAGCGAGGTATACATGCGTGAACCCGCCAGCGTAATCAAGCCATTTGCCATGTAGGCAGCACCCATCTCCTCGATCATATGTTTGCGCGGTTTCAGTTCTTTCAAGGTACGTAGCGGATGGCGCAGGTCCAACAGCATCACGCCGGATGTCTCCAGATGCACGATGCTACCCTGGTTATACACCACAAAAGGCAAATCGAGACGGTCAATGATCTCCTGTAAACCGTGGGTGAGGCGATCGCCTGCCCTACCGGCAATCACAGCAGCATTGGTGCGCTCCATCTCTTTGATGGCATAATAACCCGCCACACACGATAACGGATTGGCGGATAGAGTCCCGCCAATATAGGCACGTTCTCCCGTTCCACCGATACCCGCAGCAAAACCACTCACCACATCCGCACGTCCTCCCACCCCACCTGCCATAGGATAGCCACCGGTGATGCACTTACCGAACACGGTCAGATCGGGCATGACATTGAAATAACCCTGGGCACCGCCTAATCCCAGGCGGAACCCCGTCACCACTTCATCGAAGATCAACAGCGCGCCAAATTCATCACACAATTCGCGCACCTGCCGGTCGAAATCATAGGGAACGGGGCGCGTTCCCGATTCCGGTCCGACCGGCTCCAGGATGACGGCGGCGGTGCCGCCGCGCAGGCGATTCCACGCCAGATGGCGGCGCAAGGCATTCAGAGAATTGGGGAAGAATTCCTGGGTGGCAGCGCTGGCACCACGCGGAATGCCCTTGGCTTCCAGACGCCCAGTGCCCGGCACGTGCAGCCCGTAGACCATCGCATCACTCCAACCGTGATATGCTCCTCCAACCTTGATGACATACCTCTTCTTAGTAAATGTTCTGGCAGCGCGGATGGCAGCCATGACACCCTCGGTACCCGTCCCGAGCATGCGGAACATTTCAATAGAAGGCATATGCTGCCGAATGAGTTGCGCTAGCTTCAGTTCATATTCATGAAAAAGTCCGGTGACCGGACCGCATTCCCGCAGTAGTTCGAAGACCTTGTCGCGCACCGGGGCATAATTGCTGCCCAAGATGGTCGGACCCCCGGCTTGCAAAAAATCGATGTAGCGGTTGCCATCCGCATCCCACATATAGGCATCCTGTGCTTTTTCGATGGCAATCGGGAAGGGGTAATTGAAAGCCAGGTTATGCTGCACACCACCGGGAATGATGGCTTTGGCTTCATCGGTCAACTGTTTGGAACGCGTGCATTTTGTCTCAAAATAATCCAAAAACTGCTGCATTTTCTCGCGTTTGATGGGACGCAGCGCTTGGCTGACAAGTGCATTCAATTTTTCATAAACGGCATCCACATCTGGATAGCCGGAAATAGCAGAGGCATTATCGTTGTTCATTTCAATCCTGTTTATTCCTTTATTTAGTTTTTTTGAATTTTTTCTCATCGGAGCGCAGTTTGGAGAAAGCAATCTCACGTACCGCCAGTGGAATACGTGAGATTTTTTCATCATTCAAAAGCGCCAGTAAATACACCAACGCGCACTTTTCAAGTAAAGCCATGTTGTGTATGGCCTGGGCTTCATCCATCCCAAACACCAGCACACCGTGATTTTGCAGGATGAAGGCATTATTGCCGCTGCCTACCTTGTTGCGGACATTCTTTTTCAAGAATGAGGTACCCGAGGGAGCATAGGGAATGATCTCCACCGAACGTCCTAAAAAACGTACCTGCTCATCAAACAGGGCTGGAATGGGTTTGCGCATGATACCCAACGCACTGGCGTAGGGCTGGTGAGTATGGATGATAACCTGCACATCGGGTCGGGCTTGATAAACAGCGGCATGCATGGCACTTTCAATAGAGGGTCTGCGTTCTCCCGCCAGGGGCACAAGCTCCACATCCAGCACACAGATATCATCGCACTGCATGAGCGCATAATCATAACTGGAGGGGGTGATGGCGAAGACATTTTCTTCAGGCACTCGCACTGAAACGTTGCCTTCGGTGGCTTTTAAGTAGCCTTTTTGCAGCAGGGTACGACAGGTATCCACCACACTTTGTCTTTGCACTTGATAAGATTTCATCAGCCCACCTTTCTGATACACTTGATTTGATCAATATTATCCAATATAATCTAGACAGTGTCAAGATAGGATGCGCAAATCATGGTAAATAAGGATAGTTATCATCATGGCGACCTGAAGAATGCCCTTATCAAAGCTGGGGGGGAGATCCTCGCCAGGGAAGGCGTCAGCGCTCTCAGCCTGCGCAAGGTAGCTCGCGAAGCCGGAGTCAGCCATTCTGCTCCTTACGCTCACTTCAAGGATAAGCAAGAGCTGATCGCCGCTATCTCGATGGAAGGCTTTAATCAATTATTGAGCAACCTTGAAAGGGTGGAAAGAGAGTACGAACATGCTCCTGAGCAACTGCTGGTGGAAGCCGGTTGGATATACATACAGTTCGCCATGCAAGAAAGCGATATTTTCAAGGTCATGTTTTCCGGGATCCTGGAAAAAGAAAAAGATTATCCTGAACTGGTGGAAGTGATACAAAAGACCTTTCAAGTGGTAGTGCGGGTGGTGGCTGCCTGCCAGACAGCCGGCATTTTAAAGGATGAAGACACGCCATTGACTGCTATGACCATCTGGTCGCAGATCCATGGATTGATAGCCTTGTATCTGGACGGGCAGATTTCGCACACCATTCTGGATGAGCACACCCTGCGCGATATGCTGGTATTTGCGCTCAAGCAGATTGCAGTCCAATCCTTCCATGTGGTTTAAAAACAAGAAGGCAGCCCGTAGCTACCTTCTTGTCTTTTGCATTTTCTCTACTCGTGGGTGAGAGGTCCCTGATATTCGGCATCGCCCAAAGCCAGGATAGGCATGAAAATGAATGACAGGAATAACAGCCCGAACCCGAAGCCGGTATCTTTGCCAAAGACCTTCGCCAGATCAAAAATAAGCATGATTGCAATGACAATATTGGCAAATGGGATCATCATCAAGAAGAACCACCAACCCGGGCGTCCAACCATTTCGAAAAGCTCAACCGTATTATGCCCTGGAACCAGACCTTCCCAACCTTTTCTACCGGCTTTTTCAAATAATTTCCAGTAGCAGTACAGGTAGAAAGCAGTTAATCCTATAACAAATACAAAGTAGAGAAACATTCCAACACCAAAACCCCAATCACTATTACTATAATACATGAGACCTCCAATTCGTTTGTTAATTTATTCTAGCGGATATGGGTGGGATGTCAACTATATCTGGCAAATACTTAATAGAATCCTAAACTGTCCGATCAATGGGTGGCACAGGCAATGCAGGGATCGAAAGCGCGCACCACTCGTCCCACTGCCCGTTCCAATTCCAAATCCACTTCATCAGCGTGCACATAGCGTTCCGCAGCCACTTTCAGCGCCCTTTCGATGGCGCGCATGTTATGCACGGTCGGGATGACAAATTCAGCGCTGGCAATCTTGCCTCTTTCAATGACATAGTGGTGGATGAGCGGTCCGCGGGGGGCTTCCACCAGACCATAACCTTCGCCATCACGCGGGGTGTAGGGCACATCGGTGTCTTCTCCTTCCAGTGGTTGTTGCAGCATCTGTATGGCGCGTTCGATGGCATACACCAGTTCGATGCCGCGCCCCAGGTCGAACAGCATGATGGGATGTGCCGGAGTGCCATATTCGATGCGCAGGCGGTGCAGGTAGCCATTCGCCACCTTGGTGCCCATATGGGCGGTCATATTGGCGCGCGCCAGGGAATTGGCACGGATCACTCCACCCTTATAGGATGTTTCGGCAGCGTAGGAGTATTCACGCTCCTTTAATTCCAGGACATCTTTGAATTCACGCGGAGAAAAGATCTCGCAGCATTCGCCGCTGGGAGCCATGACACGGATCTCGTGAGTATTAAAGTCGGGTCGTACTCGATCTGTGGATGTAATATAGTAAGCCGGCTGGTCATCGCCCCAACTGCCGATACGATCTTTCATACGGTTGGTCAATTCCCAGTAGGCATCAAAGAGATCACATGCCAGTGGCAGCCCTTCTTCCAGGCGCTGCAGCATGGTTTGCACCCGCTCTGCCGGGATACCGGCGTTCACGCCACCCACCACCGCCCGCACCGGGTGGATGAACTGCCCGCCCGCCAGGGTGATCAGGTCGGTACCCAATTCGCGCACCTTCAAAGCATGGCGGGAAATCTCAAAACGCATGGTGGGATCAATCACATCTTCATCCATCTCGAAGACACTATCCACATCCACGCGGTCAGGCATGGTGAAAATGAAGAGCGAAGTCGCCTGATTCTGTAATAACTGTCCCAGCAGCAACAGTGAACGGATGCGCGAAGCCAGCGGCGGTGGAGTAACCCCATAGGCATCTTCCAGAGTTTTCACTGCCGTGACGTGATGGGCTGTGGAACAAACCCCACAAATGCGCGGCACGATGACCGGCATCTGTTCGGCAGGCACACCCTGCACGAACACATTAAACCCTCGTAATTCGGTAGCTTTGAAACGGGTGGAAACGACCTTACCTCGCTGTATATCGATCTCCACCTGGGCATGTCCTTCGATGCGGCTGAGGGGAAAGGTGAGGGTTGTCATCAAAGCACCTTATCCTTCGAACGGGGAGCTTTATCTTCCCCTGCATAATCGGAAAATTGAAACAGGAACAGCGCTAGCTGAGGAGATAGCAACGCTTCACGCAGTTCGTCATCCGGAACATTGGTCATAGTGTGGAACACTTTTTGGATGGTTTCCAACCAGGCTTTCGAATCTTTCTCGATCAGCGCGTTGGATGGTCCCCGGCAGCCCACACAGGGATGCCCGGCTCGCGTGCAGGGTGCCCGGCAGCCACCGCGCGTGCTGGTGCCGATGCACAGGTAACCCTGGTTGACCAGGCAAATCTCGGGATCTACATTGCCTTTTTGAAAACCAACCAGGTGATCCGGTTTCATGTCTTTCAGTTTCTTACGCCCACATTCCTGGCAGACGGTCAAACTGGCTTGATAGTTTTTAGGGTCGAGCAGGGCTGCCATGAAAAGTTCGGGGGTGGGTGGGCAACCCGGCAAATACAGGTCGATGGGAACAAAGTCATCCACCGGACGTGATTTGGGCAGCAGGCGCGGCACATGCAGACGTTCTTCCTGGTGCAGGAAAAGCTGGCGCACTTCATCACGATTGCCCAGGTTGGCAACCCCACCAGAAATGGCACAGGTTCCTACCGCCACCACCCGTTTGGCTTTCTTGACCGCATGTTTGAGATGGAAAAGATCTTCATCGGTGCGCACACCTCCACTGATGAGCAGAATATCCACTTCCGGCACCGCATAAGCGCTGGAAACCAGTGGCATATAGGTCAGCTCGAAACGGTCGACCCACTCATGCGCATTGAGCAGCGAAACCTCGCAACCGGCACAACCGGAAAGCTGCAAAACGGCAAAACGAGGAATTTGCGCAGATGCATGCGTGCTTGGTCGTTCTTCCGTCATTTTCCATCCTTTCATTCTTCTTTATTCTATCTCGATTTCCAAATTACACCATAATTATCCTAATTCTCGTCATATCTGGCACGAAGTTTGCACCATCCTAATTAAAGATTGTGTGCTATAAAGGTACAAGGAAGCATTATGAAAAAAATCTTTCATTTCATCATCCTGGCAGGCTTGATTCTCACCCTGGGTTATGCGGTGATCCGCTTCGGCACTCCCAGCCTGGCGAGCGGCAGCTCTCCGCTGGGAATCGACATGAGTGATACCCTGCTGAACATACAAGACAGCAGCCAGTTTATGGATACTGTTGAAGCACTGGGTGTCAGTTCTTTAAAAATCAGAATTCCTTGGCAGGAAGTCGAACTTTCCGCCGGCTTGTTCAGCTGGTCGATCACCCCGCAAACATCCCAGATCGACCTCGATGCTCTGATCAGCAAGTTGGATCAGCAGGGCATCGCCATCACCCTTGTTCTGGAAGGCTTCCCTACCTATTTACAGTATGACAATCTCAGCGAAGAAAACGTTGTCAGCACTTATCTGGAAAGCTGGCAGCGCTATGTGCAGGCAGTGGTCGCCCAATTCGGGGGTAAGGTAGATACCTGGCAGATCGGCAACGCAGTGAACCTGCCCTTTGAACTGCAAGAGCAACCCATCGCAGCTGCCATACTTGCCAGCCCTTCTACCTATGCCGAGCGATTGAAGATCGCTTCAGCGGTGATCAAAGCTGTCCGTTCCACAGATACGATTGTAGTGGGCGGCATCGTCAGTGATACCGGTAACTGTCTCAACCAGCCCAGTGCCTTCCTGCAAAGTTTAAACACACTGGATGTGTGGGATGACTTCGATGTGATCGGTATCGACCTGAGCACCTATGCCAGCGCGCCGGAAGGCAAGTACATGTACCAAACCTACGATACCGTATCGGGCGCCTGCCTCACCAGCGCCGAAGGCGGTTTCAATTTGGCGGAGATCATTGCCCTGGTGAATGGGGTCAATAGCCAGTACGGGCAGAAACCGATCTGGATCACCACTCTGGGTTGGGCGCAGGCTGATCTCACTCAGACCGCCGCCGAAAGGGGGACGCTGGAAGATGTGGTGCGCGCGGATTATTTGAGCCGCGCCACCCTGATGCTGCTGGGCAGCCATCACGTGGAAAAGATCTTCTGGCAGTACGGGGATGGCAGTTCATCAGACAGCCCGGGGGTGTTCGCCCGGCAGAATTTCAACAACCTCTCGCAGGCATTGAAAGGCTTTCGCAGCAGCACCAACTCCAGCGATATACTCAACGGTTATTACCAGTACCGGTTGACCACCAGTGGATTGGTGAACATTTTCGTGTGGCGCGGGTATGGAGGGGATAGTTTCCAGCCGTATACGCTGCAAAATGTCTCCGGTTATCAACTGGAAGCATTCTCTCTGGATACGGATTCCATCAAGAACGGGCAGGGCATCGATCTGCCTGTCAGTGAGAACGGGGATGCCAACTTCATGTTGAGCGAGCGACCGGTGCTGGTCAAAGCTACCCCCACCGATCTCAAAGAACGGTTTGCTTTATTCACACAGAGTATGGCTGCTTCGATGGGAGACTCGCTCAAGAAAAGCGCTTCGGGATTCCTCGATGAGCAAAAAGACAAAGCCAGCCAGCAGGTGGAGGATTGGGTGGACGAACAGAAAGATAGCCTATTCGAAGCCCTCAAACAAAGTTTGATGGATTGGTTGAAAGAAGCCATTCATTTCAATTCCTGAGGTCTCATCCGCGGTATAGTTAAAAAGAGATAGGAGTAATCTATGCAAACCATAAAGAAGATCATACGGATCTTATTTTTCGGGGCTTTTCTGCTGGCTGTTGCCTGCAATAACGGGCAGCCGGTGCAAGAAACCCCTTCCAGCACGCCACAGGCAGGCGTCATCGGCGTTGAGAACGCCGGTAATCTGCAAAGCGTTTCCCAATTGGATCTTACTGAAGTCACCAATGTCAAATGGACGCTGGATGCGAAGGCATTCTGGGTGCAGGGCATACGCTCTGCCAGTCTGTATGACAGCCAGACCCTGCAAGAGATCGCAGGTTATGATGTAGGAGAATCGACCTACATCTATGATGTCTCCCCGGATGGACGGCTGATCGCCTATGCACTGGAAGAACCCGCCATTGTCCTGTATGATGTGCTGGACCAGCAAGAGGTCGAGCATATCGCGTTGGATAGCTATTCCCAGCAGGCAGCCTTCTCACCCGATGGCAGCATGCTGGGAGCTATCAGTAGTGATATCTGGCAGATCACCCTGTGGGATGTGAAAACATGGGAAGAGATCAAAGCGCTAACCGGTTTCGAGACCGCCGCGCCAGTTTATTCATTTCGCTTCGGAGATGACGGCGAGACCGTCACATGGATCGCACGCGCCACCATCCAACCCATGGATATCGCCAGCGCTCAACTGGGACCTGCCATCCATCATGAGGACTTCATCAGCGCCTCGGCGCTTTCACCGGATGGCAAGTTGCTGGCAACCGCTGCTGCGGGTACCATTGAGGGAGAATTCAAACCGCTCGTGACCATCTGGGATGCTCACACTGGTGCACAATTGGCGGTTTTCAGCGATGCGGATACATTCAGCGCATTGGCTTTCTCGCCGGATAGCAAGCTGCTGGCAGTCGGGGGAAAGGATAAGATCCTGTTCTGGAATATGGAGAACATGCAAGCAGCTGGAGAAATCCCCGCTCTGACGGAATTCATCAATGCCCTGCAATTCTCACCGGATGGGCGCGCGCTGATAAGCGCTGCCAGCGAAGGAACAGTGCAGATCTGGCAGGTTTTTAGATAAAAAGCATATTAAAAATGCCACGAAAATGAAATGGAAGATATTCGACTTTGATTAAAAAAGGCCTTATCTAACTTACTATTTATTAGTTGAAACAATAATGAGAGTAAGGAAATAATCAACCTTAGTTTCTAAGTAATTTCCCTTATTTCAGAATACAATTTTGGTCTCGCATTTTGTCTTAGGCGAAATTTGGTGCCGTGATTATGTCCCGTACGCGCATCAAAATCAATTAATACATCTCCATTTATTAATGCGGTTATAAAATTGTCCATACTAAAACCACTTAAAACTAATATCTGGTTATAATGAAAAAATTCTTTCCCGTCTTGATGTTTTATATCAGCTCTTACAAAGAAAGTGTTTAGCAATTTAGTACCAGCCTTATGATATAGATCATCAAATCCCCAATATGGTTGCGGTTTCAATTCACCTAATCCTATTCGTTCTTCAACAGATTTAAGCCATTCTCTATGTTTAGGGTCAACGGTTGATGCATCAAAAGAAATCAGAACTTTTCGATCTTCGTTGTCGATTTCCACTTTAAACCCTCTATCGCTTCTCTCTCTACCATGAATTGTTTGTCTAAAGCTTTTTTCTTCAATTGGATAACTTATCCCCGCTAATTCATGTTTCCACCCATATTTTGGCAACAAAATATTAGGGACAAATCGCAAAGCCCTTGGAGAAGGTTCAAAATGAAATAGAGTTGTGAGTGAAGTTGTAGTACATCTTTGACATTTCAACTCCCACTCAGCTGCATTTGGAATGGGTAAATTATTTTCCTGAATACCAAGTAAATCTTCTAGCGTATTTCCAACCCCGCCATCATTTCCCGGACGTGCATTTGGTATCCACCCTTGAGATCTAATTTCCTTCAATGTATCAATCAAAGCTTCTTTTGTGTATGTCCTCATAATTCTTTAGGTCTCCAAAAATCCAACAAATATTCAAATGTGGTTCCCATCGTAATATAGTTACTTGGATAACCAAAAATACCAATTCTATTTACAATATTCGTTCGATCCCAGATGATAGTATTTCGTAGTTCATAACCACGTTCGCGCAGTTCATTAATTAAAGAAACATGTATTGTTATACGTTTGTTCTCCCACCACATGTCAGGAACATTTATAACACAATGTCCTTTTGGGCGAAGTAGAGGCAACAAATTTTCAAAAATATCACCCATTGCTTTTGTATATTCCGTTAATTCCATTGTTCCTAGGTCTCTTGGGTCTTGTGAATATTGTTCAACTTTATTCAATTGATCATTATTTCTATCACGTCGTGACTTGTTTTTTCGTTTTCGATTGAGTAAATTTGCATAAGGTGGAGAAGTCCAAATTAAGCTAACAGACTCGGGATCCAAATAATTTGAAATATGTAATGCATCATCTTGAATTGCAATCTGTTGAGCTTTATTGAATAAATTATTACTTATTAACCGTGACGAACATAATTCAATGTATTTTTCTTGAAGATCAAAACCAACTGCATTTCTATTCAAATCTTGAGCAGCAATTAAAGTAGTTCCGCTACCGACAAATGGATCAAGAACTAATTCACCCTCATGTGAAAAAAGACTAATCACCTTTTTTGCGATCGAAATTGGAAATGTGGCAGGATGTAATGTTTTATCTCTTATATCTCGACTCTCATAGAAAAACTGCCATACCCCAATTTGACTTTTCAGCCATTCTTTTGCTGATAGACAATTTATATGTGTCGGTGAACAAGAACATGATCGCTCATTATCGATTGAAAGCTTTGTTCGATAGTATGCTGAATTTTCATAAATAGCATGTAAAACAACTTCTTCATTGTAGTACTCATGTGTCATGATGTATTTTCCTCATTACGATTCTACACTATATACCCTAACAGGCAAATCTACTATCTTGTGAACCAGCAAGAGTTATTGGGTTTTATGGGTGTTAATTACTGATTTCATAAAATATATGCTTTCATCTATTTAAGTCAATTTTAACCGACCATCATCATTCATACATCCTTAAGTCAGGGTTAGCTATAAGAAATCCATCAAATGACATCACAGGTTTCAATACGATCATGTACAATAAGACCAACAATAAAATAATGAAACCTATCGGGACACGAATCATTATTTTTTACAATATATCCTCCGTAAACTCCATTTCATTCCATTGCCTCCCAGAAAACGGCATCTTCTTTTCCTACTGCCCACACAGAAAAACCTGCCAGATCGTACTCTTTCATCAATTCCACCTTTTTGCGGATGCTATCCGCATTTTCATACCATACTTCGTGGGTATGCCCATTTTCTGTGTAAGTCAAGAATGGCGAAAGAGCAGTTGCATCCCAACCCTGCTGCACAGAAGGTTTTTTAAGCAGCACCGGAATTTCTTTCCAGGAGACATCCGCTGCATCAAAAGACCCTGCTTCGATATTGGAAGCGGTCAAATCCCAGTCATAGCCATAAGCAGGCAGCCCGATCAATAATTTATCGGTGGCAATCTGCGAAAGGGCGTAACGCAGGCTCTCACCCACCCAATCTGCACCAGCCACCGCCCCGGGCGCGCTCCACGAACCATGCTGGTCATAGGTCATCAACTGGATGAGATCTGCAGCATCGCCCAGCGCTGCCAAGTCAAAGGGGTACGCCCAGGTATTTTCTCGTGAGGTAGCGGTGGCAGCCGGGACACTGACAATCAGTTTGAGTTTCTGGGCATGCAACGCCTGCGCCAGTTCCCGGATGAAGGCTGTGAAAGCAGCACGATCTTCATCGATATCGCTGGAATATGCCAGCCCTTCAAAATCGACATTCACCCCATCATAGCCATCTCGCAATGCCAGTGCCAGCATATTCTCGATCACCTGGCTGCGGTAGGTAACGGTGGCAGCGTGCGCCAGGGCAGGGTCAAAATCTTCCACCGATGGGTCATTATTGTAATTGCTGACACAGGCAAACACCTCAATAGCGCGGGAATGCGCCAGCGGTACAACACCCAGATCATCGGCGCTAGTGATGTTGCCATCCATCTGCACCGTGAAGACATCCACTGCCAGATAATTGAGGTAGTCTGAAAACATAGCAAATGAATCATAGGATTCCTGATCACCGGTGTAATAAGCCAGGGCGATCAAGGGAGAACTCTCTTCGCCACCTTCGTTAGGGAATCCGGAGGTATGAATAGCGGTTGATATGGAAGGGGTATTTTCAACAGAACCATTCGCTGCCAACAGCGTACAGCCTGTCAACCTCGTTAGAAGAATTGAGAATAAAAACAGCTGCTTGATCGTTCGCATATCGCTGCGATTTAATGATCGTGCAATGCCATGGCGACCTGCCAAGTTTTCTCCGCCAGAAATGACAGGCGGCGCTGGATCTCAGGTTCTTGTAGCAAAGGATGAAAAGTATATTCCTTCATAAATTGCGGTGGATTGATCACCTCGAAACCCACCACCTTTCTATCCAATCCCTTCACCTCATCCGCCATGCAAGAAAGCGCCCAGGCTGCCCCACTGGATTGGTGCGGGGATACGATGAGCACTGCGCTGACCACCGACTTTTTCAATTGCTCCAGGGGTGCCTGGCGGAAGAAAGCCTGGGAACGCTGTGAAAATGCCTCCCATAATGCCGGCATCATCCCTCCATAATTGGGGACAAACAAGAGCAATATTTCTGCCTGCCAGGTCTTTTCCCAGATCATGCGCACATCGTCTTTTATAGGACATTTGCCATCGACGCCTTTCGAGGGATCGAGCCGCTGAAGACACTCATACTCACAGCGCTGGCAGGGGGTGATCTGATGATCATAAAAATTGATCAGTTCCGTTTCCAAGCCCCTGTTTTTATAATCATCCAGTACGAATTGCGCAAAATCGTAACAATTGCCATGTTTCCTGGCGCTGACCACCAACGCGATCGCTTTCATCACAACCTCCATCCAGAGAACCAATTTGCAACATTCATTTAGCCTTATTCTAAACCATTCAATAGTGAGCTGTAACTGGATTTAACTCCTTGACATAGTTATTGTAATGATGTACAGTATCTCTGTACATATTGGAGAAAAATGACCATTCAAACCACCTATACTCAAGCGCGTGCCGGATTGGCTAAATTACTGGATGAGGTTACTCATAACCGTGAGATCGTGATCATCCAACGTCGCAATGAAGAAGAAGTAGCCATGATCGCTGCTTCAGAACTGGAAAGCCTGACAGAATCTGCCTATCTATTGCGGTCCCCCGCCAACGCCGAACGTCTGCTGACCGCATTAAATCGAGCCCTCAAAGAAGAAGGCGATCCGCAGTCGTTAAAAGAAATGCGGGGTGAGATAGGGATTGAGTAAAAAGAAATATCTGGCAGTATTTCAACCAGAATTCATTGAAGATCTGCGCTACTGGGTAAAAACCGATCGCAAACTAGCGCTCAGAGCTTTTGATCTCATGGAAGCCATTTTAAGAGATCCTTTCGATGGGATAGGGAAACCTGAGCCATTGAAATATATTTCACCCGGGATGTGGTCAAGGAGATTAACCCAGGAACATCGTCTGGTATATCTGGTTAGAGAAGAACGCATTGATTTTTTACAAGTCCGTTATCACTATCAAAAATAAATCCTCTCAGATTTTTACTACGAAAATTTAAACTATCTGTTGTAAATCGTTAAGCTGATAAAAGCAGTTTACTCAACAACCGACTGCATTGATAAAAAGTCGGATTAACTATTTCGTCAGCATCCATTATTCGAATATATCAAGCGATCAGCACTTTTTTTTATCAATCCCATTTGAAATGGAATAGAATAAGCTCGTTGGAAATGGCATGACAGGTAGAACAAAACGATATTCTTTTATAGAGGACGTCCAATTCGTGGGCGGGGAATTCTATGCCGATGAAGATTGGTCCATTTCCACATCCACGTTACAAACCGGGGATATGTATTTTCTGAACGGCGGCAAAACCTGCCTGACGGTGATTGCGGATTTCCTGATTGCACACGGTATCAAAAATGTCCTGCTGCCGGCATATCTTTGCCCCTCCATTTTAATCACCCTTGAAAGCCGCGGGATACACTGCGATTTCTACCGGGTGCAGCCTGATCTCTCCATCGATCTGACTGACCTGCACCAAAAGCAAACCGCAGAGCAGGCGGTTTATTTTATCAACTATTTCGGTTTCGCGCAGTCGCCCGCAGTGCTGCGCGCCCTGCTAGAACTGCAGCAGCAGGGTGTGATGGTCATCGAAGACAATGCCCAGGCAGGCTTTCCCGCACACACGATCGGGGATTTCGTCTTCAACAGTCTGCGCAAGCTGTGCCCGCAGGATGGCGGATATCTGCGCACCCGCTTCGACATGCAGCCTTTCATCGAACTCTATCGCGGTCTGCCCAACCGGCGCCTGCCCATTATCCGCGCTTACCGCCGGAAGCTGCGCGCCTATCTGCTGGAAGGGGAAGGCGATTTCGATGAGCTGCAGCGGCTGTTTCAGCACGCAGAAGAGCTGTATGCAAACGAACTGGTTGTGGAAGGGGATGTGCAGGAACGCCAGAGCATCGAGCATCTGGACTGGGATGCCATTCGCTTGCAGCGGCGCGCAAACTATGATTACTTACTGCAGGCGATCGCGGATATCCCGCAGGTGGTACCCATTTTTCCGAAATTACAGGCAGAAACCATGCCCATGGGACTGCCGGTTTATCTGCAGGGAGTGTCGCGCGACCGCGTCAACGAAGAACTGGGCAACGCCAGCATCGGGCTGGTGATCCACTGGGAAGAACTGCTGCACAACCTGCGCACGGCTGCCAACGCGGAGACGGTGGAAATGGCAAGCGACATGTTGACGCTGGTATGCGACCAGCGCACCAGCCATAACCAGTTAGATTATCTTGTGAGGGAGTTGAAAAAGGCTGTGCGGGCTGCAAGCTGAACAATACGCTATTTCATGCCCAATTTCTTGTTTTGCTTCAGCATTTCCAGCGTTTCGCGCGCGCGTTTCAGCTGGGTCTCTTCTTTCTTTGCATCCATGATCCAGCCAATATACATACGGCGATGGGAGGGCGCCAGCTTGTTGAAATTCGACCAGGCGGTCTCATCTTCCATCAACACCTTTTCGATGGAAGGCGGAAGTTCCGGCATGGGCTTTTCTCCGCGCGTCTTCGGTTTCTCGATGGGAACTACCTCCACATTGAAATCGACCACCGCCATACCTGCCGGTTTCATGCGCCCTGCCCGGTTCAATTTTGCAACGCGCCACTTGTTCAATTCCGACCACTTGCTGCCCACTTTTCGGGGAGTGAATTTCTGGGCATACTTTTCATCATCGATGCGCTGGATCAGGCTATCGATCCAGCCAAAGCACAGGGCTTCCTCCACCGCATCTTCATAAGGGATGCGCGCTTTACCGCTGCCCTTTTTATAGTAAATGAGCCATATTTCGCTTTCGGTATCCGCATGCTCTTCCAGCCAGGCATGCCAGGCTTCCCGATCGGATACGTAAAGGGTTTTCGTCAATTCCAAGATCTATTTCCTCATATTTTCAGATTTCTATTTCCAATAATGGTAAACGTACTCACCTTAAGTTAAATGGGTTTTCTAGATCTGCTTTTCGTGTAACAACCATTCTGTTACTGATTGTATGTGAATCGGGATCTTTTTAATAACAATATCTCTTTCACTTTTATCAGATAAGATTAGCGCATTCTTCACAGGAATTTCCGAGATAGATTTTTCTATTGCACGAACTTCTCTATCTCGAGTGGCACTTCGGTCAAGTCGTTGTGCCACCTGGATTAATTGTTTCTGTTGGGGAAGATAAAAATCCACCTCACAGCCATCCTGAGTTTCATAGTAATAAATGTCATTTGTAAATTGTCGTAAAGAAAGAAAGACTATATTTTCAATCAACTTCCCTGAATCAGGGGAAAAATGGAATCCGACTGAATTGACAAGCCCAGTGTCAATACAATAGATCTTTTTTGGTGCAATCTGCTGGCTTTTTACTGAATAAGCATATCGTTTAATAGAGAAAAGTAACCAACTGTTTTCCATATATTCGATAAAACTTTTAACCGTATTGATACTTCCCAAACCCAAACGAGCTTGAAGTTTGTTAAAAGAAACACAACTCGCCGGATTACTGACCAGAAAGAAAGCCAATTCTTTCAGTTCCGTTAAAGCACTCAACTTATAGCGAGCTGCTATATCCCGATACAAAATGTCCTTATATAAAACTTGCGATAAAGGAAATTCAGGATATTTCAATGCATCAGGAATACCTCCTGAATTTATATATGACCGGAAATTTTTCTGCAGACGTGCACATTCGACCGTGTCCATTGCTTTTAGATCATGGCTTTTTTCTTTAAACCTCAGATATTCCTTGAATGAAAAAGGGAATAACTCCACAACCACATATCTTCCAGTCAAGCGTGTCCCGAATTCACTGCCCAATAAAGATGCATTAGAGCCACTCACAAAGAATTTGTAGCCAAGATCCATGAAACGCCGGACAAAATGTTCCCAGTTGGGAACATTTTGTATCTCATCAATGATGAATATTTTCCTTTCTCCAAAGATCTCAACCAATGTTTGGAATAGATCAGAAGCATCATCAGCTTGAAAGCCCAGAAAGCGCTCATCTTCGAAATTTAAATAATAAAAAGCATCTTCCCCAATCTGATGCGCGTACTGCGCCAGTAAAGTTGATTTCCCACAACGACGTAATCCTGAAACGATAACAGCATGCGGAAGGGTAGCTGTCTTTTCAACTTCGTTTAATTTAGAACGACGTATCCCGATATCCAATTTCCAGAAGGCATTGAACTGCTCTACCAAGAGAGCACGAATTTGTTCTGAAGACCAGCGCGATTTCCAATTGTTTTCACTCATAATGAAATGATATGATATTTTCACTTCATTGTCAATGAAATTATATGATATTTTCATTTCATTTCTAATGAAATGTTGTTGTCTTTATAAAATAAATCATTATCAAAAAAAGCTATACAAGCAAAGCACATATATAATTACAGAATCCAGGAGGAAATCTATGCTCACCCGTGAAAAGATCGAAGCTTATCCAAAAGAAAACTTGTCAGAGCTTGCCCTCACCCTTGAGAAGGACGATATACCCCAGCTTGTGGACTGGCTCTCGGAAAAAGATGACAAGATCCGCTATCCCTCATTTTTACTGCTGCAAGCCAGATCGGAAAAATTCAATAATGTCTATCCTTATTGGGATACCTTCATCGATAAATTGAACGATCCGAATTCTTTCCAGCGCAATATCGGGCTGCGCCTGATCGCAGCCAATGTGCGCTGGGATAAGCAGGGAAAATTCGATGCGGTCTGCGACCGTTTTCTGGCTCACTGCAATGATGAAAAACCGGTCACGGTGCGCCAGTGCATTCAGAGCCTGTGCAGCGTTGTGCCGTTCAACACCTCCTGCCGCAGCAAAATCGTAGAAACCTTAATGGCAATCGATATTTCCCAACGGCAAGAAAGTCAGCAAAAACTGGTGCTGCTTGATATCCTCTCTGTGCTCATCCTCATAAACAAGGAATCTCCCGATAAAGCCATCATGGCTTACATCCAGCAGGCTTTAACCGGTGGGCTGCTGGATAAAAAATCCAAAGCCATGATCGAAGCGCAATTATAGAGCGCAAGGTAGATCTACCCTATTTCTCGCCTTTCAAAATTGCCAGAGCACCGACCATGAAAGGCAGTTTGACCAGTCCAGGGATGAAATCTTCATCGCAGGTTTTGATGAATTCAACTTCTTTCACACCCCAACTCTTTAATAGAGAGATCAAATCCTGCGGGGTGCCAAAATATGCTTTCAATAAAAACAGGTCCTGCAAAACAAAGATGCCCCCGGTTTTCAACACACGCAGCGCCTCATGAAGTGGAATGCGCTTATCCTTCACATCCTGCACTTCGTGGAAAACCAGATTGCTTACCACCAGATCGAATGTATCATCATCGAATGGCAGAGAAGAAGCGCTGTCGTGCTGGAATTCAACACGATCAGACACGCCGGCAACCTCCGCATTTTTCTGGCATACCTGCATGGAATAATTCCAGTTCTTTCCCCAAGAATCGATACCGGTTACTTTCGCAGTTGGAAATTTCTTGGCTAGTTTAATGGATAGCGGCGCATTTCCACATCCTATATCAAGGGCTTTTCCTTTGCCATCCCAGGTTATGTGATCCATCACCAATTGTTCTACCTGATCTTGAAAGTGCTTATCATCTTTTGAAAAAATATAAGAAGAAATTCCAAAATATAGTGCGATCACGCCAAACAACACAAAACCCACAAAGAATCCATGATTCTTCAGGCCAATCAAAAGACTGATCAGAGATAAAAGCGCCGGAATGACGATCATCTTTACCGGCACCCAGCTTCCATAATCCGGAGTATTATCTTTTTTCATTTTTCCTCTTCTCGTTTAATCATTGATGGAGATTGATAGAGCTTCATGACCATTTGTGAGTACTGCTCAAAGAATCGCTGATCCAATTCCTGATCGCTGCCATCCAGTTTTAATGCTTCCTTAAAAAGATTGCGGCTACGCATCCAGAATTGGATCGGTCCAATTGTCATCGCTAATAAAGCAAATGGCGAGAACCGTTCATCCACCAAACCCTTCGCCTGCATCTGGCGGATGTTTTCTGCCAAACCAGTTGTCAATTCTTTTTCCCCTTTAATCAAACTGACTCGATTTTCCAGAAACGCCCATGTTGCAATACGACTGTAAACAGAATCCTTACACCAATATGTAAAAGTATTCTGCAGCATCTCAAAAGCTGTCTGAGCCAGATTCCCGCTTGTGTTATCGACATTGATGATGGCTTTATAATATTCCTTTGACAGCTCATTTAGTATCGTCTCATACAGGTTTTCCTTACTTTTAAAATGATGAAGTATCAATCCATCAGAAATCCCGCTTTCCTCGGCAATACTTGCCAGGGAAGTACCCGCAAAGCCATGTTCTGCAAAAATCTTTTTTGCCGCTTCCAACACCTGTCGTTTGGTTGTTTCACTGTCTCTTTTCTTTCTCATTCTTTCCTTTATATTTAGTTAATACTAAGTAAATATTAGAAATTCGTCAAGGTTAATTCGAGTGTAATTTTTCTAAAAATTTGAAACCAAGGCAGAATATTGTAAAATAATACAGTTCCTTTCCTGATCAATAAATTCGCTGGAAAAGCAATTAACTGAATGAATATCCACTTCTCGATCTACGCTGTACCTGCACTAATATCTGCGGCCGTTATGCTCTATTTATTTCTATACTGCATTCATTTTCGCAGAAATGCTCCCGGCGCCTGGCAATTCACCGCCATCACTACCTGCGGGTGGCTGTGGGCAATCGGGCAGGCATTGTCTTTAATGCTTGCAGACATACACTCCAAAACCATCTGGTTCAATCTGGCACAGGTCGGACCGGATTTTGCCACGGTATTCTGGCTGCTGCTGGCACTGGAATTCACCGGGCATGATGAATTCCTTCAATTTAAGAAAGCCGCCTTGCTCTTTCTTCTTCCCATCACCACCACCAGCTTGATGTGGACCAACGATCTGCATCACCTATTGCGCAAAAATATCACTCTGGCACACATCACTCCCCAGGTCACTTTTTTGCAGATCGAACGTGGACCGTGGTTTTGGATAGAGGTGGCTTACGGTTACCTGATGACCTTCAGCGCCCTCTACCTGTTGTTCGTCTTCTGGAAGCAATCTCCCCACAAAGGACAAACCGCCAGTTTGATCATCGGATTGACCATCCCGGTGCTATCCAATATCCTGGATGTGCTGCAGATCAATCCGTTGAAACCGCTGGGAGCCACCACGGTCGTATTCACCATCACCGGCATCATCCTGGCATGGGGATTGTTCCACCACCGGTTGCTGGATATCACCCCCATCGCGCGCGACAAGGTGCTGCAATTCATTGGAGAAGGGGTGATCGTGGTGGATGCGCGCAGCCGCATTGTGGATATCAACCCGGCAGGGCAGCGGTTGTTGGTTGCCAATCTCGACCACGATCACAAATTGATCGGTCATGACATTCATGACGTCCTGTTCCTGCCGCTCGACAAGAATGAAAGTTTCTCCAGCCAACAGGAGACCAAACTGCATCTGGAATTGGTGGATGGGGAATGCAACCGTTTTTTCGAGATTTTGGTCTCACCGCTGTATGTGAAAAAGAGCATGTTCGGTGGCTGGGTATTGATCATGCACGATATCACCGAGCAAAAAGAGATCACCGACAAATTGAAAGCCCAGCTTGATGAAATACAGGTCTTACATACGCAGTTATATGATCAAACCATCCGCGACCAGCTCACCGGCTGTTTCAACCGCCGCTATCTGGAAGAGATCTTCCCGCTCGAAATCGCGGATGCCAGAGAATATAAACGCACCCTGGCACTGGTGATGTTGGATATCGATCATTTCAAAGAGGTCAATGACCTGCACGGTCACGCAGTGGGCGACCAGGTGCTGCACGCCATTGGACGGGGATTGCAAGAAAAGGTGCGCTCAAATGACAGCGTTTGCCGTATGGGGGGAGAAGAGTTTCTGATCATCATGCCGGGCGTTTCGTTGAAAATCGCTATGCAGCGCGCTGAAAGTTTCCGATCGATGATCGCCAACCTGTATTTTCCAGATTCATCCCGTAAACTGCTGAAGATCACCGCCTCGCTTGGCGTTGCCACGTTCCCTCAGCATGGTTCCAGTAAAAAAGAAATCCTGGAGCATGTGGATCAAGCGCTGTATACCGCCAAGCGAGCTGGACGCAATTGTGTGCGCTCCTGGAAAGCATCATGATCTTTTCAGGTGCAGATGATGCTCAACTTGATGCGCTGGAGTAGTGTCTTAAAGCTCTACGGAAAAGACAGGAAGCCAGGATAACCAGGCTTACCGCCAACCCAATTCCCAAAATCACCACTTTTACCGTTAGTTCTCCGGTTAAAGCTTGCGCTGGAAAGGTTGTGATGATCCCAACCGGCACGATCCAGGTCAGAATAAAACGCAGCCAACCTGGATACATGGATAGGGGGTAGCGTGCCAACTGCAAAATTCCATTGAATACCCAGGTGAACATCACTGCCGGACTCCAGAAAACCAGTGATGAAAAAAACAACAAAATAGCATAGAGAATCGCCAACCCGCTGCAGATCATCAGGCAGAACAGCAGTATCTGCCCGATCGATACAGAAGCCTCCATGCGATAAATGGCGATGCCCGTCACGAGCACTCCAAAAAACAGGTCTATCAATGAGAATAACCGCCATTTCCGAAAGGTAACCATAAATTGGGTATCCACAGGACGCAGCAGACTAAAATCAAACTTGCCCGTCCATACCTCGCCATCCATACCCGCCAGAGATTCCAACCCGGGGTTGATAAAAAGACTGCGCAGGGCATTCATGATCAGGTAAACTCCCAGCACCACCAGTGTAGAAGCATAAGTCCAACCCTGAACATGATCGACCTGTCCAAAAACAACTGAGATGCTCAAAGCGGCGCTACCCACAGTAAGCAGCGATGTTAACAGGCTGATGGCAAAATTCACCCGGTAAGCGCTTTCCTCTTCAAAAGATACTTTGATAAATTGAGAAATCAATCGAAAAAATCTCATTTTTAACCTCCGACTGCACCATATCGGCGCACTCCATTTTTCCACAAGATCATTGTCAATATATAAGCCAGAGCCAACCAGCCTGCCTGGATCAAGAACCCATGCAAGACCGCCGTCCCAGTTACCTGCCCGGTCAGAATTTCCACCGGGAACGCCACCATATACCGGAAAGGCAATGCGGTCGCCAATCTACCCATCCAGTCAGGCAAAAGCAAAACGGGAGCCACCTGTCCTCCCAGCAGGAAGACCAGGGTATCTTGCAGAACAAGCAGCGCATCGGCTTTGGTAGCCCAGAACGCCAGCAAAGCCAGCCAATAACCCCATAGAAAACGCAGTGCCCAGGCAGCCAGAAGAGCCGGGATGAATAAAGCTGCTTCTGTAAAGTCAATATGAAATTGCGGTTTCAGGATCAGAGCCAAAACAATAACCAGCGGTACATCAAAGAATAAATAGATGATCTTGCAGGCGATTTCCGATGCCAGTGGATCATAGACCGGAGCGATCGGGCGCATCAGAATGCGGTTCATCTCTCCTACTCTGATCATATCGCCCACAGTCCAGTTGGTTTGTGCATAGGTTATCTGGTTGACAAGGATCAAAACCAGATAATACGCCACAAATTCACCTTGAGAAAAGCCGGCAATTCCCTGCGACCCGGCAACCATCATCCATACCAGCATATAGATCAAGGGCGGGATCATCCAACCAAAAGCCAGGATAAATAGAAAGCTGCGGTACTGCAGCCAGGATAACCAGAAACCGCGCATCAGCGCCCATCCCGGATTTTTCATGCTGCACCCCCCGTGTAGATCTGATCCATGACCGCTTCGATGGGCGGGTCTTCAATGCTCAGGTCGGTTACAGAATTTGATTGGAGCAATCGAGCGGTGAGAGAGGGAACCTGTTCCCGTTCCACCCGCAGAACATAGCGGTTTTCCTCATGTTCCAGCAATTCCACCTTATCGTCAGGTTGATTGAAATTTTGAAAAGTTTTTCCATTTTTCTGATCCAGGGTAATTTTGATCAATTTGAAGGGAGCAAGGCGGCGCGCCAGTCCATCCAGCGCCCCGTCGTAGAGAAGTTTCCCGTAATGGATCAGGATCACCCGCGGGCAAAGCGCCTGTACATCTGCCATGTAATGGCTGGTCAAAATAACCGTCACTTCGTTGCGCCGGTTGTATTCTTTCAGGAACTGCCGCAGCCGCAGCTGCATGGAAACATCCAGCCCCAGCGTAGGCTCATCCAGAAAGAGCAGCGCCGGTCGATACAGCAGGCTGGCAGTCAGCTCGCATTTCATCCTTTCACCCAGCGAGAGATTGCGCACCGGCTTGGTCAGCAGGTCCTTCATGTCCAGCAGGTCGATCAGATCATCCAGTGTGCGCCGAAATTCCTGTTCAGGAACCATATAGATCTCACTCAACACCCTGAAAGAATCCATGGAGGGAATATCCCACAGCATCTGGCTCTTGTTCCCAAGCACAATGCTGATCTTGCGCAGATATTCCGGTCGTCTTTCCCACGGTACATAACCCGCCACACGCACCTCACCTGCTGTAGGATAAAGAAGCCCGGAAAGCATTTTCAGTGTGGTGGTTTTACCGGCTCCATTTGGACCGATCAACCCAACCATTTCCCCCACACCGATCTCAAAATTGAGATCCTCGACTGCTTTCACTTGAGAATAGGAAGGATGAACCAAACTTTTCAGGGAAGACATCAGTCCTTCAGAACGAACGGGCACACGATAATTTTTCGATAATTCTTTTACTGCTATGATCGTTTCTGTCACTCCGTCACCTCATTTTAGCTACCAGTGTACAACTATGGTGGGCAAGTGGAGGGTTTAGCTGACAGGCTGCATCGGGCTGAACTTTTTTCAGCAAATCAGGGTATTAAAAGGTATAGATTCAGGATATAGTGCTTGAGAGAGACCAACAGAGGATTTTTAAGTGATCCGTTTTGTGCTGGAACACTGGTTTGCAAGTGTAGGGTTGGACAGCTACATGGTTTCCAGGTGATCTTTGATGAACCAAATGATCTGCTCTGCGCGCAGTTCGTGTTCATGCAGCGTTGAAAGCCAGCGGTCAGAAGCCATAAAAACATCTTCATCCGGACGGGGAGTATCCAGCACATGGCGTAGATCGTCTTTTGCCCCGCCCTCCAGTTCAATGAACATCCGTAAAATTGCCATATGGCTGTAGCCAGCCTGGCTCAACATGCGGATCACGCGCATTCTGCCTATTTCGGTCGTTCCGAAAATACGATAGCGGTTGTAGGAATTGCGCGGAATGGTTATCAAGCCGTTGCGCTCCCAGTTGCGGATCACATCCCGGCTCACATGCAGTAATGCTGAAACTTCAGCGATAGAAAGAGGAACCTGAAACGGTTCGGTCGGCAGTCCTTCCACCCAATGATCCAGCAGCATAAGCGCCGTTTCGGCATGGGTCAATTCACTCTTCACGGCAGACCAATGTTGAAAGGCTTTTTCCAGAGCGCCACCCCAATCATCTTTTACAACTGCCATGAGGATCGCTTTTCCGGTTGAGCGAAGGTGTTTTCCGGGATATGGCTCCGCATAGATCATACGCGCCAACCGCAGACATTCCAGATGGCGTTGGGTAAAAAGGCGATAACCGCTGGGACTTTTTTCCACCGGCGGCAGCAGCCCCCAATCCACATACAGCCGCACTGTATTCGGATGGATTCCCACCGCCTTTGCCAGGTCTGACGTGCGCAGATAGTATATGCTTACTTTTTCCATATTCTATTTCTTAAGGAACGTTTGGTATTCTTCAGGGAGAGGCATGTTGAATTTATCGCACAGCGCTTTCACATCCTGATAGTCATTCCCATCCAGCGTATATCCGCTATGGAATTTCACCATCCATTCCGGTGTGATGCACTTCACCACCACACTGGCGATGCTACCGTTGCCTTGTAATGATTCAAAGGGATACTGTACACCAAAGATGCATTTGCCCTGCGAGTCGAATTCACAGGAATGGACGTCGATGCGATGTCCCTGCGCATCACCCAGCACAAAATTACACAACCAGCTATCGTCGCGCGGGATCTCAACATAACCGCGCCCTTGCAGCAGGGAGCGGATGCGTGCCGTATCGCGGTGGTGCGCAACGATATCCAGGTCTTCGTGCGGACGGGTCTGGCTGCCGAGCAATGCATCCACAGCCCAGCCGCCATCGATCCATACCTCGATATTGTTTTTCTCAAGCAACCGGACGAATTCAATCACATCCTGGGCGCTCATTTGCAACTCTGCTTTGCTCATGATCTTCCTTCTTTCAAACCAGTTTTGTACTACTCATTTTAATCTTCCTGTATCTTTAAAAAAAATCCGGCATCTCCCTGGGGTATATCAAAACGAGTGTTGATTTCCTTGCTGAAAACATCCTGATGTGGTTCGATAAACTGAACGAATGCATCATTTTGACTGACAATAACGATCGTGCCATTTTTAAAATCCCGGCGATAGATTCCATTATCATAGATATAAGCACCCAGGGCATTTCCAAGATCAATGCTGTAATAATCCACGAACCACCATTGTGCCACTCCCCCGTGATCTCGCGAACCATAATCAAAGGCAAAATAAGTATTATCCAGCAGCAGGCTGGCTGCCAACCCGCTGCGAAAGCGTGCCCAATTGATCTCCCCATTATCATCCGTATCCACCGCAAATATGACCAAGTGCGGTGTCCGGGTGCTTTCCAGCGCACGTTGGGCAGAAGCCAATCCTTCTTCCAGATTAGCACCCCAACTTCCTAAAAAATTCTCCAGCAGGTAACCATTTAAATATTGAGGAAAAGGGGAATCCACCGAAAAATCATGCCCTGCATTGGCGATCATCCATTTTCCCTCTGGCAATTGTTTTTGCAGCAACCGCAGCAGTTCTGCCTGCGCAGCTACCCAGGCAGTTGCATCCAGTGCTTCAGTTACACCACCCGACCAGGCACCTTCACAAAATGGATATGCATCCAACATATCGATCACCACACCATCATGCTGTGACTGGACAGCGGCATTGGTATAGAAAGACAAGATCAATTGTTGCCAGCCTAGATGGCGGGGGTCTACAGCTTTGATATTCTGCCATCCAGGTGGAGAGCAGGGGGAATCGAGGCTGCCATCCTGATCTTTATCCAGCATGAGATACATATCAGGGGTTACCTGCAGAGGTCCGTGCACATCACCGCCATTGGCAATGGTAATCAGAAATTCCAACCAGTCAGGATCATCCATGATCCAAGTGTGGCTGAGCCCAGCCAGTAATTTACTGTTTTCATCTCGCGCTTTAAGAAACTGGGCTTCATGCGATTCGAACCAACCGGACATGACCAAGTCATACCTAGCATCCTGTGTGGTTAATAATTCATTCTTTTTCGCCAGCCATACTGCCAAACGAGGTGTGCCGGTGCTTTTTTGCTGGTCAGTCTCTGGAGTCAAAGCTGCCCGCTGCCCGTGAGATCCATCGGTACTACACCCGCCAGGCAATAAGACAAAAACCAGGACGAGAATAACCGACAAAATAGTTTGCTGCTTCGAATTGAATGAAGGCATTTATTCGTAACTCATCTTAAAAAAATGCAGGACTTTATCAACATTTATCATATAGCAACAATATCGAATTTCGTCCTTAAAAATAAGGCGGCAAGCATCCAGTTATTTTTTTAGAATGCGAATGATCTTCAAGGTACTGCTATCGGCATTGGCGGGGTGCCCGCGCAGGTAATCCACATCACTGCGCAATCTATCCCGCTTGCGAAATTGGTCGACCTTTTGCATTTTCTTGTCTATTTGACGCTCTTTTTTCAGTCCCGCGCTGTCCAGTTTCACCAGCAGTTCGATCGTCTTCATAACATGCGCAAGATTGTGCAGGATATCGCTTTTACGGAAAGTCACCACCCTGAACCCATTTGCCATACAGGCAGCCATGGCTTCGGCTTGATATTGCTGCTCGTCCATATTACTGCCTTCCACAAAAATCGCCAGTTTTCTGGTCAAACAGCAAAAATCGATCAGGTAATCTTCGATCCAATGCTTGCGCCTGAAATGGCAGCCTGCAAGCTTGTTCCCACTCAGTTCTTCCCATAGTTTTTTCTCAGCATCACCGGAATTCCGGCGAGCTTCGATCGCTACCGCCATATAATCATTCGCGTGTCGCTGCTTTTTCATGTTTCCCTCCTTTTCCACTTCCATGATACCACCTTCCAGTAACCCATCAGCGCTTTTCTGCAATCAGATCCAGGCACCAATTGTTGCAACGCATGAAATGCTCTGGGGAATACTCCGAATCCATTTCATCCAAAACTGTCCCATGACCAGTCGGCATATTTCTTCATTTAAAATTTGCCACTGTGGAATAAAATACTTCCAGATTGCGGATCGGTGTTCCGGGTGGAATATCACAGCCTGAGGAGATGATGAAATTTTTATAAGGCCGTACTGCTTCCATCAATTCAAGTGTATTCTGTTCTACTTCTTTCTCGGTTCCACTAAAAAACACAGAGACCGGGTCCAGGTTCCCGCTTAAAATGATCTGGTCACCTACCTGTTGCAAGGCAGCGATGATGTCCATGGGGCTGCTAAAATGGTGCACCTCCACTCCCGATTCAAGCGCTTTGGGTAAATGGACCAATTTTGCCCCACAGTTATGCAAGATGATGGTGAAATCGGGTGTCTGGGTTGCTTCGACGATCCGTTTGATATAAGGGGAAGCAAATTTTGTCATGCCGCGGGGTGAGAGTAACCCGGCTGCCGGTTCAGCCATGATGACACCATCTGCACCCACCTCACGAAATGCAAGAATATGATCGATCAGATATTGTGTTGCTTTCTCCAGCAAGATCTGCATCAGTTCCGGCTGCAGCATGGTCGCTTCAAGCGCTTCGCTAACGCCAAACAACCGTCCTGCCAGGGAAAATGGTCCGATGCAGCCGCCCATGACAGCCGCCTTCTTTGAAGCTGCCAGATTTTCCGCAGTTTTCAGATGCACTAGCGTACGCAGCTCCCCCGCCGGAGGCACCTGCAGAGCCTCCGCCTGTTCTTTGGTGGTAACAAGTCTTCCGATGACCGCCGGAATTTCATCATCCGACATGCGGATCTGGCTGCCAAAGGTTTCCACTTCTGCACTCAGATCCATGGCAGTCATCATTAACTCGGTATGAAAATGTTCATGCATTGCCAGTACGGCTTCGGTTTGTACCTGCGCCTCACTGACCACCTGCCTCACTGAGGCATGCATCATTTCAAGCCCGGCATAGACGCCAATATGCATTCCCAGAGGATGGGTTCGCTGTAATATAGATTGTGAAAAATGAGTGGGCATGATTTCTCTCCAAGTTTTCTATTTCAATGTGTATTAAAGAATGAACTTTGGATTTATAGCATATTTGAATTAAAAATAGAAGCAAAAGAACATGTTTTCAGTTTTGTGCGTCTATGCAGATAATTGTTTAATCCTTTCCAGAAAAGAACGCACTCGTTGATATTCTGTAAGTGGGTATGTAAATTGAAAATTCTCTGCTACCCGTGGGGCAATATCTTGAAATAGATCGATCATGGTAAAAAGTGCGTCCCAGGTATGCGCTGCATCCGCGTCGGCATAAGTCTGCAGAAACTGCTGCCATAGAGGTGGTTCCAAGTAACATTGGAAATATTTTCCCTGCTTTCCGGGGTTGACCTGAAAACCGGTATGCATGCCGATGTACCAGGTCAGCAGTTTCATCAACTCTTTTCGTACGATCCCATCCAGCATGAATTTGGCATAGGTGATCTCCCCTCTCCATAAGCCCTTGGCAACATAAGGGCTGACCCACCAGAACTCGTTGCAGCAATCATCGAATGCTCTGGATGTGGGTGGTTGAGGTAGATAATCGCGTTCATCGGGCGGGGGAAAGGTGCCCAGGTTGCCATCCTTATCGAGCAACAGCAGACTGAGGCTATCCCTGGTGCGTACCTGATAAGTTTCCAGGGTCAGCAGGGTCAGGTCGATGCGGGTGCCATCCGTGAACTGCATCAGGTAAGCGAAACTATCAAAGGTAGTAGGGGGCGGGTCACCCATGCTATCGGGCATCTGCATGATGAGCAGTTCCCCGAAACGTTCTGCCCAAGCAGGTTGGTTAATGAAGGGCGTCAGGTCGCTGACGATATACTGCACATCATAATCCTGCCACATGTCGCGTGGGGCTTGCGGGTTGGCGCGCGACCCGTTCAGTATCACCGCACGGATGCGTTCATCATCACGTGCCACCTGCAAGATAAGGTCGAACAGTTCTTGTTCAGTGCGCATAATAACCTTAATCCTGAACAACTCCCTTCACCCACGACGGCCACAGCTCATCAGCGGCATGAACAGCCAGGGGATGCACGTCGCTCCCATCGGCATTCATCACATAGATCTCAAAGTTGCCATCGCGCGAGGTCTGGAAGACAATCTGGCTGCCATCCGGCGACCAGGCGGGGTTCTCATCAAAACCAGACACATCGGTAAGCTGGCGCACATCGCTGCCATCGGCGTTCATCACATATACATCGGTGTTGCCAGAATGGGGTGCCAGTCCATTGAAAGCGATCAAATTGCCATCCGGTGACCAGGCAGGGAACAACTTCCAGTCAGTGCTGTCGCTCAAGCGGTGGGGGTTATCGCCATCCGCATCCATCACATAAATATCCCAATTCCCGTCGATATAAGAAGAATAGGCAATGCGTTCTCCATCCGGGGACCAATCGGCAAACTGGTCGCTGGAGTCGTTGAATGTCAGGCGCGTTAGGTTGCTGCCATCCGCATTCATGACATAGATCTCGTAATAGCCATCGCCGTCATAATCGGCATCGAACAGGATGCGATTGCCATCCGGCGACCAGCTGGGGTGGTCTTCGGCGGCATCCGTGCTGGTGAGGCGCGTTAGATTACTACCGTCCACATTTATGACATAGATCTCATATTTGAGATTGGGGAACATCGGCTGGGGATCATGGCGCGCCGTGAGGAACACAATACGGCTGCCATCCGGTGAGAGCGCCGGACTATCATCAAACGCCGGGGCGTCCGTCAAGCGTGTCACCTGAGTGGTGTTCACATTGTAGGTATAGATCTCAGGATTGCCATCCCGGTCCGAGTAAAAAGCGATCAGTTCGTAACCGGTTGATTCAACATCCGTGCTGGTAGTTGGTTCCATGGAAGAGCTGGCAGGCGCACTGCATGCGACCAGCAACAGGAGCATCAGCACCACTCCGATTATCCTTTGCAGTAGTTCACGATCTTCCATCTTTTCAGTTCCCTTCCTTCAGGCAATCTGCCATCATTCCATATACCTTCATTATTATGCCATAACACAAAAGCGCCTTCCTTCTCCGGAGGGCGCTCAAATTTATTTGTAAAATTCACTAGATCACGAACTACCACACATAACAAACAGTAGACAAGATACTGGCTATCGATCACGATGTGCCGTAAGCTTGTTTCATAAATTGCCGTATGCTCATTGCGTTCTTTTCTTCTTTGCAGCAGCCCGCTCTAGGTTCTCCCGTACCCTGAAAGTTACCATGCGACAGACCAATTCATAAGGGATAGGCTGATCAATGGGAAACTGCACCGCTCCTTTAGATGTCTTGTACGCTGATAAATCCTGCTGGAAGCGGGCGATCCCGCTGGAAGCCGGATAAAAACCGATATGTTTCTTATAAGCGGCAAAATGCACCAGGTTGCCCTCCAACGTAAAGGTGGGCATTTGATAGCTGATCTTCTCTCCCGCCTGCGGAGCGGCAGTTTTGATGACCTGCCGCAGTTCATTCAAGGTTCTCTGCACATCCGCAGGAAAAGTGGCAATGTATTCATCGATGGTATGGAATTCTTTTTTATGACCTTCCATTTCACCTCACTGTTTTTTTAGAATATTTCAAGAACTATTATGTTGTTCTGACTTGATCCCATTGGTCAGACTTGTATTGGAAACCCGTGACTACAATCATGAGAGCTGTTTAGCCTCCCGCCCCGTGCATAACAACATCCTGCATGTGCTGGTTGATGTGGGCATCGACAATTTCCAGATGTTCTTCGGGAGTATAGTCTCGAGAACCTTTTTTATACGGAATGAGCATCAGAGTGGGATCGAGAATATGCTCTCGGATCATTTGCTGAGCGGACCGGAATCTCTCCAGTATCGTTTCAAGTGTTTCAGTGCGCATGGCGTCAACACCTGCCTGGTTCAGGTCAACAAAACGACCTTTAAGAGGGATTGGTTTTCGGTTGTTAACCAGATCCTCCACATTGCGAGCAAAGCTCTCGTGCCAGAAGGTGAGATGTGCGATGATATCTCTGGCAGACCATAGTTCGTAGATCATCACATCCGGATCATGAATATTGCGGTAAAACCCTAGTGCTCGTGTGACAGTTTCATTCAACATTTGAAGCAGCATCTCACGCCGGTCCATCAATTCGACCTCCGATCTTGGTGAATGATTTTTCTATCAATGTGCCTGCTTCCTGGCTATCAACCGGCTTGGCAAAGAGAAAACCCTGCACGTAATCACAGTTCATCACCAGCAGTTTGGAAAGTTGCTCATCCGTCTCTACTCCTTCGGCAACCACTTGCATTCCGAGACCGTGTGCCAGTGCCAAAATCGTGCGGACGATCTCTATACCACTGTCGTTGACCCCCAATTGGCTAATGAAAGTCCGGTCAATCTTGAGCGTATCGATGGGTAAGGCATTCAAATATCCTAACGATGAATATCCTGTGCCAAAATCATCGATCTGTATCTGAATACCCAGTTTCCGCAGTTCGGAAAGTATTACAGAAATTTTCTCGGGGTCTTCGACGATCAAACTCTCTGTTAATTCAAAATTCAGATCACTAGCATCCAATTCATATTTTTTTAAAATCGCGATGATGTTTTCAACCAGGTTTTTTTCAGCACACTGTCGGGTAGATAAATTCACATTCATTTTCAACGGGGGTTCAATTTTATACTGATTTTGCCAGGTACGGAGCTGCCGGCAGGCTTCGTCCAACACCCAGTACCCCATGGGAATGATCAATCCGGTCTCTTCAGCCATTGGGATGAACTCAGCAGGTAATAACAATCCATACGTTGGATGCTGCCAGCGCACCAGTGCCTCAAACCCAATGATGCGTTTTTTACTTAAATCCACAATTGGCTGATAGTGCATACGGAATTCCTTTTTATCCAGAGCTTTGCGGAAATCAGACTCCAGCTTCAGGTATGATTTCACCTTTTCCAGCATAGCAGGGTTGAAAACCGCGTATTGCCCGCGTCCCATTCGTTTTGCTTGATACATAGCAATATCTGCGTCGCGAATGATCTCTTCAGCCTCCTCATACTCGCTGTGTCCTAACGCAATACCGATGCTGACCGAGGTAAATACCTTATAACTTCCCAGATAGGCAGGCACTGAAAGGTCTTCTTGAATCCGTTCTGCGACTTTCAGATGGTCCGTTTTGTTTTCCAATTCTTCAAGCAAGACTACGAACTCGTCTCCACCCAAACGTGCTACCGTATCTTCGCCGCGCACACATTTTAGCAAGCGCTGCGCGGTTTCTTGCAGCATCAGATCCCCGATGTTATGCCCCAAACTATCATTCACCACTTTGAACCGATCCAGATCCAGGAAAATGACCGCATAGGTATGATCGTTCCGGCGTCTGGCGCGTTTCATGACATGCCCCAGACGGTCTAAAAATAATGTGCGATTGGGCAGATCGGTCAAAGGATCATGCAGCGCATTGTAAGCCAGCTGTTCTTCAATACGCTGTCTCTCAGTGAGTTCCATTTGTAACTGGTTATTAACTTCAGTGAGTTGCACAGTGCGTTCTGCCACCTGTTTTTCCAATGAAGAGGTCATCAAATGCAGGCGGTCCGTCATGTTATTCAAATAGACATTCATCCTGCCGTATTCATCTGGAGTGGTAATTTCAACACGTTCACCGAAGTCGCCTTTTTCAACCTTTCGGAATATCCTGATCATTTTGTGGATCGGATCAACAATATAAGATATGAGCTGGATTGTGATCAAGAACCCGGTCACTATGGCGCCCATGCCCGCGTTGAGGATGATCAATAACGAATCATCAATGAGCTCGCTAGCGTTATCTCCGGCGAGGTGTTTTATTTGGTGAAAAGCCGCAGGGATGGTGAGGAGCAAGCCAATTATCACCAATCCTGAGATGGAAAAGATCACTTTATCGGAAAGTCGCAAGCCTTTTAAACCACTTATTTGCTCTTCGAATTTTTTTGGCATCAATGTTCGAATGACCGGTGCCAGCCAGCGGTCCAGGATCAGGACTTCCATGATAAAGTTAACCAAGCTGGCTGCCACCACCGCCAGGGCAAGATAGATCACCTGTTGATAGGTCAGTTGTAGTTTGAAATATCCGTAGAGCAAAGTGGGCAACATGACCAGCGCGAATCCCCCAATGAATTCAAAGTACACATGATGTCTTGAAAAAGAGCCTGCCTGTTTCCAGGCGCGCGCTCTCAACCCAGGGTCGATCCTGACCGTGCCCTCACCACCCAGCAGGATCGATAAACTGTTGAACATATCTTTATTGTAGAAGTACGTCTGCAGCAACAATACAATGTTGCGGACCAGAAAAACGGCACTGCCAAAGATCAACAATCCATTGCCCTGCACAGCAGTGAATTCCGCGTTCTGCTGAGCGGGCATGGCGGTAAGGAGAATTACAAGCGGGGTATTCACTACCTGCATAATGATAATCACCAGCAACGGATACCATTTGCCTGCCCGCTTGAAAAGTTTCTCAATAATATTTACTTGCTCTTTTTTACGCATAGTTCAAGTGTCGGTTCAATATTGTCTGCAAATGTAGATGGAGGAGGAGCCGAACCAGGCGTGACATGAGTCAATAACAACCGGTATTTTGATTGACGGTAAATCAAATGTATTGGAAAGCCCATCCATCTAATTTGTCGGATACAAAACGACCACATTCCCTTTCTTCAAGTAACTCTGCTTCCAGAAAAATATTGCATATATATGATTATGCAGTGAAAATGACATTAAAACCTCTTTGGTTTATTAAAAATTCTATGCAGAGGAGAAATTTATGAATTCTTGGTGATTGACATGACACCCATTTTAAGTTCAGAGATTATATGATGCGAGTGGATATCCGTACATAACAATGGATCATTGATAATGCGTTGTATTTGAAAATCGTTCTGCGGATCATCCATTTCACCATCTCCTCTATGATCTATATTATGAAGAGTATGTGGTGTTTATTCAATTAGACGATTGTAAGAACTATTGAAGATCAACCGGCAGTATTCAAGCGCTGCATGATGAATTCACCATAACGAGTGTAGCTCTGCCAACCTTCGGTGAAGATCTGTGGCATCCATGTGTCATCATACCAACAGGCGACCCAGCCAATGGAATGCTTATCCAGATACTCCAGGAACGGTTCGCCATACGAACGCTGGTCGCCTGCCAGGTAGGCATGAGAAGTATCACGATTCTCATCCATGAAACCCCATTCGGTCACCAACACTGGATAGCGATCCGCCACTTCACCGAACCAGTGATCCCATTGCGCGCTGGAATGGGATGGGTAGATATGCGCTGCATAAGCCACATTCCCATCCTGAACAGGATCATCCATGACCCAGGAAAGATCCTTACCATAATCAATGCCACCCACGATCACCAGTTGCTGTGCGCCTTGCGCACGGATCACGGATATGATCTCTTGCGCACCAGCACGCCATTCCGGTGCTGCAATGCTCTGTGGTTCGTTGAAGAGCTCGAAGATCACGTTAGGGGTGTCATGAAAATAACGAGCCACCTGCTCCCAGAACTCCAACGTCAGGTCAAGAGGTTGCTCATCGATATCCGGCATCTGCGAACCCGCCCCGCTGATCACATTCCCGATATAGTGCCAGTCGATGATCACGTACATGTCAGCCTGCCCCGCCCATGCTACCAGCGGGTCGAGGTAGCGCCACAGGTAGTCAGGGTCATGCACCCAGTTTTCGGGATGGACGGGAATGCGCACCACATTGGCACCCGTATCTGAAATATCCTGAATGAAACCCTGGTCAAATTTACCGATCTCACGCAAGCGGGCTGCGTCGGCTGGCATCAAACCTTGCAACAGCACGATGTTTCCCTGCTCATCGGTCAGTACATTACTGTTTGCAACCAGTTGACCGGGAAATTGTGTCATCAACTCATCGCTGAATTCCGCGGTGTGTTTCACCGGCAGGGTTATGGAAAAATGACCATCCATTCTAGTTAATATAATATTCACGATGCCACACAGGGCGATCAGCCCCAGCAAAACGAAGAGAACCGTCCTGGTCGACCGTTTTTTCATCAAACCTTCCTCACAATCTAAAAGATGCCGTGCAATTCTAATACAAGACGGAATAATAGTTCAACCATTAAAACCAGTCGAACCTTCAAACACAAACCCCCGGATCAATCCGGAGTAATCATTCATTTGAATTGCGATTGCCGGCTTCCAGGTCAAGCAGATATTGTTTGCGCCATAGCCCACCGCCGTATCCGGTGAGGCTGCCATCCGAGCCGATGACGCGATGGCAGGGAATGAGGATGGCAATGCGGTTGTCGCCGTTGGCTTTCGCTACCGCGCGCACCGCGTCAGGATGACCGATCAGGGTAGCCTGTTCCTTGTAAGAACGGGTGGTGCCATACGGGATGGTCTGCAAACCTTCCCACACCTGGCACTGAAAGGCAGAGCCAGGCAACACCAGTGAGAGATCAAACACCTGTCGTTTGCCCTGAAAATATTCTCCCAGTTGGGTGTGGAGCTTATCTAGATGGGGGTTGAATCCCGGCACAAACTCTGCCTGCAACAGCTTGTTCAAGCGCTCCACCTGCGTTTCCAGCATACGGCGATCGACAAACTCCAGCAGGCAGATGCCCTGTGCGGTGGCACCCGCCAGCATGGGACCCAGGGGTGTCAGGATGCGGGTGGTCAGGATAACCTGTTTGTGTGGGCTCTGGCTGGGAGAAAAACCGGTGGTCTTCCTGAACGAATCACCGAAACCACTTAATGACCCATAGCCTGTTTCGAAAGCCGTGCCGGTGATTTCTTCTCCTACCCTGATCCTCCCAAAAGCCTGCCCGATGCGCAATGCACGCAGGTAAGCTTGAAAGGTCATGCCATGCTGTTTCTTGAACCAGGAACTGACGCGGCGCGGATCCAGCCCGCGCTCACGCAGGTCGTTATCCTTCAACCGGATGGTCGGATTTTCATTGATCTCCTCCAGTAAGGGAGCCAACCAATCCGGAACGTAGCCGCGATACGCCAGCGGGGAGCAGAGCTTGCATGGGCGGTAGCCATTCAACAGCGCGTCGCGGGCAGACGCAAAGAATTCCACATTTTCCCGCCTGGCTTTGCGCGCCGTGCAGGTCGGTCGGCAGAACACCCCGGTGGTCTTGACACCAGTGAAAAAGATGCCTTCATAACTGCTATCTCTGTTCACAAAGGCTTCATATAAAACGTCATCATCGGGCAGTGAGTGATCCATCATGCTTTATCCTATCTTCATTATTGTATCGTCGAAGGGATTATGGCATCAATCGATAATATGCACAACCGAAAAATGGATAAGCTTTTCCAGCTACATTGAAAACAATGTTCGGGATTTTCATTCCCATTCATAGAATGGCACAGTATTCTATTTAATCAATGAACAAGATCAGGTAGTTTCTACTCTATGAATGATACGCCATGCCAGCAGGGTGAGCCATCGGGAAGGTTCTTTCTTCTGCCCGAATTCCCAGTCCTTCCATGCTGTCCAGATCGATGCGGGCGTAAAACGTCCATGCTCATCGGAACTGCCTTTCATTACTTCAAGCATATCCAGAAATCGTGCATCTTGTGTTACCCATGAGAACCGCGAGAGCACGTCGAGAACGTGCAATATGTCATACCAGATAAAGGGCACCTTCAGCTTGCGGAAATCGGTGCCCATATAGAACATATAGGGATGCTGTGCCACACTTTCACTCCACAACGAAAGCAGGCTCTCCGTTCCCACATGGCACGCCTCGCTGTCACGATACGCTGCGATCCTTGATAATGCTTTGAGCATCGCCAGGTTGGCGAATGGGCAGGGATCATCTTTGCGACCCGGACCGCGAAATTTACCCAGTTCCTGCGAGACCGCGCAAGGCCAGCCGTTATCACGTACCAGACCAAGCAGATGCCTGGCAGCCCCTTTGACCTTATCCTCATTATCCAGACCGAATCCAGCCAAAGCATATAGGATCAGTGGGGCGTCACATAATGCCCATGCCCATTCTTCCTGTCCGGTTCCGCCAAAGTGCACTGGAACATTCACGGGGAGCTGAAAAGGACCCTCGTCGGATCTGTGTTCAATGATCTTTTCAATGATCCGCTCCATACCAGGATCACCGGCTTTCAGCCCCACATCGGAAAGGAAGGTCAATTTGTGAAAGAACTGTCCGGCGCTTTTATGGCTGGATATGACCGTTCCTGGCCAATCGGATAATTCCGACAGCAGGTTGTTCATTTTCTCATCCATGAGCATGGCGTTGCGAGCAGATATAACTTGGGGATCCTGCTCGGATTGTGCCAACAGATCGATCCGCGTCCGGTATGCGATCCAGGCTTCGCCCTCTAACAGCCAGTCCAATATAGTATCGGGCACCTTCATGTTGCCTCCTGTATCATATTCTGACATGACTTTATCAAATATGAATCTTTTTTATTGTGGAAACCGAGCATCATTCATTGTGTGGACAGAAAATCCTCAATATCCGCAATGAACCGCATTGTTCCCATTTCGATTTGTTTTGTCAAAGCCTCCAGATCGTCAAAATCAGGATCATCAACCAATGTATACTCCAGGATAGAATCCATACCCTCCGTGGTGGGAACCAGGTGATATTTATGCCAGCCATTTTCTTTGAACAGTTTCCAGCATGCTTCCTGAACCTGCTTGTTGTATCCGCCCAACCACACCTCAAAACGAAAGGCATCATAATTGAAAACGATGGCAACCTTCAGATTTCTTTCTTTCAATGCTGGGGGAGTGAAAGAAAAATAGGTCATATCCATATAACCAACATATAAGCTGCTTGAGATAAAATAATCGGGATATTTCTTTTTGAGATAGGTCTTCAGGTTCAGGATGTATTCCATCAATCCCCGGTATGCCTGTTGGATGGTTCCCTCCTGCAATTGTTTTCGAAATACCTGCATGCTATCCTGAAAAGATGCCATGTTCATTTTCACCTTTCGTATTTATTGAGATCTATTGCGTCGCTTTTAACAATGCTTTGGCTGCTTTCGCAACCACCTTGCGCTGGTGATCTAAAAAACCTTCTGCAATCGCACGCAGTTCAGAATGTAGAGCGGGCACCTGTCCAGCCACATTCGTCAAGCCCTTTAATGCATGACCTGCCTGTTTCCCTTCCCATAGTGTCAATGCTTGTTTGAGGATGGGATAGGCATTTTCTGCTGTGGTTTTATCCACCGCAGCATAATTTGCCACCGCATCCACGGCATAATCCCGCACAATGATGCTCTTATCCGTGCGAATAATTTCTGCCAGGGTCGGCAGCAAGAATTGGACCAATTCGGGCGTCAGCGCTGAAACATTTGCAATAGTATGCATGGCTTCCCAGCGCACGCGGGTGTTCTTGTGACTAAGGAACGGCACCACTTTCTTCGCAAAAGGCACGATCCAGGCGGGTTGTTGGGCTGCTACCTCGGCGAATACCTCCAGGCAATCCCCCAGCAGGGCGGCATCCTGTTCTTCAAGACCGCCGGCTATTTCTTCCAGGAGAACGGGGTTGCGCAAGCATTTTTCAACCACCTGGCGATTCGAACTTTCGGTACGATCCCCAAGCTGCGATGATAATTGCTTCAGTATAGACATATCTTCCTCCC
>JAAZNC010000078.1 GCA_012798455.1 Chloroflexota bacterium
AGCAGCTCTTCCTCTATCCTTACTGATCTCTCTGATCATCTCAAGCACCGGTAAGTTAGAGGATCTCACCTTCCATCCGAATCAGATTCACAATGCCAGTGGGATCTGCACTATCCCGTCATTCTGCATATATTCTTTCAGCAACTGTTCACCGATATCCAGCGGCTGCAGCACAGCTAACGCTGCTCTGACCAACAGTTCACTGTAGTACATATAATCCACCATCCGAGGATCAAGGGGAATGTTGGCATGCCAGGCACATACGCGCGAGCTACCCAGAGTGTAAACAAAAGGTACCCGCTGCCCCAGACGAATAGGTTCCCCGATCTCCTGCAGTTGTTGGGCTGCCAACACTACCGCTGAACGCACGCGATACATATTCAGCTCTCTCCCCATCCTTTTATGCACCACCAGATCTACCATATCCACCTCTCCCCGCCGCAGGTGCTTATAGTATGCCAAAATGAACTGTAAGGCTTGCGGACGTCGCTGCTGCAGTTCGTGCAAGGTCGTAGCACTCTTTAAAATATCCAGCAAGCCTTCCTGGGTGCGTGCAATATAGGGAGCAGTATCATGGGTACGGATAGCAATGCCGCGTACAGTGACGCTGCCATCCTGCCGTACCCCAAAATAGCGGTTGGGAACGCTCATGCGCTTATCCTGGCGCGCAGGCGGAAAAACTATCCAGCGATAGATGCAGTCCAGCGCGATCGACAGAGAAGTGCGATCGACGATTTCATTCAATAATGGCAGAAAGTCATCAGGGGTTTCACAACCTTCTTTTTGCACCCACATGCCGTCCACATACAGATGTAACACCTGGAAACCCAGTTCTTCGGCGGTTTCCTTGGCGATCAGCAGCGCTTCCCTGCCCAATGCCGAGATCGCTTCGTGTGCTTCGATACGTCCGAACTTGGCAGCTTTGTAACCCATATACCCAAAACAACACACCAGCAGCATTTTCAAAGAAGACGCGCGTGCTTTATAGTAGGGACGCAGGGGATCATCCGGCGCTGCCGAGAGCATGAATTGTTTTAACTTTACGCGCTTCTCTAAAAGAGGTCCCAATGTGAGCGGGATGAGACCGGGTGGGTAAGGTGAATCACCCAGGTGTGTGGGAATGGGTAGCTCCGGGGAAATGTTGCAGTGTGTCATGATGCTGGGATACAGCGAAATGAAATCGATCATACCCACCTTCTCGTGCACACCCTGGATAGGTTGGTAAACCAGTCCCCCCTGGTCACTGCGCAGCAACTCATAGGCGGTCTTGACCTCTTCGCCATGCGTCTTCTGCCAAGGGACCAGGATAGCATGGCGAAGAGCCGTATAGATCTCCATCATATTGATGCCGGTGCCGGGGGAACAGCGTGCAGCCGTCTGGATGGAAAGGCGTGTCACCCGTGCCATTTCCAGTGCACTGGCAAGCTCATAACTCTGCCACAACATGGCATTGCGATTATCAATATGGCAGCGCCCATACAGCAATACCTGCTGCCCGCGATAGACGATGCGCCCATAGGAAAAATAAGAACCTTCTTTTTTGACCAGGACATTGCGCTCCTGCTCACGGTTGAGCAGGAGCGGGATATCATTGCGCTCAGACATCGCAAGCAGATAGGGCAGAAGCCAGGTATCTCCATGATTGGTCACGATAAGGTCTGGATCATAATCACTGAGGATGGAATTCAGGTGAATCAGGGAAGAACGCTCGCAGTGGACGGAAACACAATGTTCTTTGTCCTCAAAGCGGATGCGCAACTCGCTGGGAGCCTGGTAGCGTGGGTCACTGTCAAGATCCATCTGCAGGGTGCGTAATGGCGCGGGTGGCGGATTTAGATCCCAGGGTGAATCCAACACATTGATCTCGCGGATATATTCATTTTCATATACCACCCGGCAAAAAGCGAGGGGAAATACATCATATCGGGCTGCATAGCGGACAGCCAGAGGGATATCCGCATCATAAAGGTCCACATCGGGGAAACGTTTGGCAGTTCTTCTCGTCAGCCAGGCAATTCGCGCCGGCTGCATCGTCACTGCCATCACGGCAAGCGGGTCATTTTTATACAGGTCCCGCCGTTCCGTATACGTGATCTTCAACGGCAGATGTTGTGCCCGCAAAAAAGCGCTCAAAGACTGCAATTCATTTTGGGTACCTCTGGCATACCAGGTCACCGAAAATTTCTGGCGTAGCCGGATGCGTCTCCCTTCCCTACCAATGAACCAGAGAACAATACCTGACTGCGGGTCTTCGAACAGATCCAGCAGCCAACCGCTGAATTCAGACACGTTATTCCTGCGACAGATCCTGTACTAATTGCTGCAGGCGTAAGACTTCTTTGTGTTCCTCCAATAACATGGCAAGCAAAGCCGCCTCAAATGGCAGGGCATGGGAGGCATAGCCAATTGCAGCAGCATGTTTGCGGGCAGCCGCGAACAGTGCATCAAGCACCAACTGGTCGCTACGCCGCAGAGCACGGCGAAACTGGCCAAAGGCATCCTGTTCCTGAATAAGATATTGGTTTGCAGAAGGCATCGTGCGTCCCATAGATCAATCCTCCCACAGGCTTGGCTGCAGTTGCGGAGCGGAATTAGCTTCCCATTGCCAGACGTGGTTGGCAGCTTCGAGCAACATACTTGTCAGAAATGTACGGCTGCCGGTGTGGGGTGCTGGCGCGATACTCACCAGCACCGGGGAAGATCCGCTTATACGTCGTAAATGTGCAACACAGCTGGCAAACAAATGCCGGCTCTGTTGATCATCAATACTCTCATCGTAGAACATATGCAAGAGATCAAGCACAATGACCGGACTGTGGTAGGTTTGCAGATCATGCAACATGGCTTCCATTTGAAAGCAGGTGAAAGCACGTGAAATATAGATACGGCTCAGCACCGCGGTCACATTACTGGTCTTGCGACGGATCAGGCGGTTGAGCAGCAGCACATTAAAAAGATTACCGCCATCTACTACCCGTAAGGAGTCTTTGAGCGCCAGATCACACACGATGGACAATGTATCTCTTGCCCTGGAACGCGGAAGCGCCAGGACGACCAATTGATTTAGATTAAGTACCTGTGTAATATCATTCATATACCTATTATAGAACATATATTCTATTTCTGCAACCAACCATGCGCTGGCGAACTTCGCAAGGGAAAATTGTGGGCAAAGAAGGAGCTGGCAGATCTAGCGATCGCCTTCAGCCGGCAGAAGGCATTCTTCAGAATCCAGCGCAGGATTGTTGACCCGCGGATTTACGGGGTAAGAAACCATCTCATTGGCAGGATAAGGGGTCAATAAGGCTATCAGTTCTGCAAAGGGATTGGGAGTGAGCCACTGCATACCGGTCTCACGATTCAGGATGACCGGCATGCGATCGTGGACCCGGCTTACCAGATCGTTGGGTACACAGGTAAGGATGGCACAGGTCTCGATCAGATGGCTCTCCGATGTTCTGCAGGCATTCCATATGCCCGCAAAAGCAAAGGGTTTATGTCCCTTTAGGTGAAAATAGAAAGGGGCCTTTAATGAATTTTTCCGGTCAGCGACCTGCCACTCGTAGAAACCATCTGCCAGGATCAAACAGCGTTTCCCCTGCTGTAAAAGCTGCCTGGTGAAGGCTTTCTCAGCAATGGTCTCTGAGCGGATGTTGATCAGGCGAATTATTTTTTTTGTGCCCGTTGCCCAATTCGGTATCAGTCCCCATTGCATCATATCCAACGTGCGCTGCTGGGCATCCTTTATAACTGGTACGGATTGGCCGGGAGAAATATTATAACGTGTATCCCAATGGATCCGTTTTCCCGGGTCCACCTGGATATCAAATTCCAATTGATAGGCTATCGGATTGGATATGATCGTGAAACGTCCGCACATAACAGCATCTCTCTATTCCATACCTCGTTTTAATCGCACCTGGTTTTGCAAAAATATCTATCCCATTCAAAAAAGAAACTCTCATTTGATATATTCATCATCGCATACTTTTCAAAGAGGATTAAGGTGGCACGAATATAGCGTTGATATAATCATTTTATGTCAAAAAAACCATTTGAAGCCTTATTGATCGGCGCGGGAAACCGCGGAGCAGAAGTATACGGGGAATGGATCCACGCTCACCCCGACCAACTGAAGATCACCGCCATCGCCGAACCCATCGAAAGCCGGCGCAAGGCGGCAGCCGAAAGGCACGTTGTCCCACCGCAGCACCAATTCGCGAACTGGGAAGAAGCGCTGAGCAGGGGCAAGATCGCCGATGCTGCCATCATCTGTACGCTGGATCAACAACACATCGCCCCGGCGCTCAAAGCACTGGAATGCGGCTACGATGTATTACTGGAAAAACCCATGGCAGCCCGCCTGGCGGATTGCGTGGCGCTGGTGCAGGCAGCCGAAAAACACGGCAGGTTGCTGCAGATCGCGCACGTGCTGCGCTACACCGATTTCTTCCAGCGTGTATACCAGATCGTGCAGTCAGGAACCCTGGGGCAGATCGTTACGGTATCACACCGCGAAAACGTCTCCGCCTGGCACATGGCGCACAGCTACGTGCGCGGCAACTGGCGGCGCGCTGATCAAGCCAGCCCGATGATCCTGGCAAAATCGTGCCACGATCTGGATATTCTCTATTGGATATTGGGAAACCAGGCTAAAACACTCACTTCGGTGGGAGGATTAAAACATTTTCGTCCCGAAAATGCACCTGCCGGTGCACCCCAACGCTGCCTGGATGGCTGCCCGGCAGCGGAAAGCTGCCCGTTCTACGCGCCCGCAATTTATATGGAACTCGAACCGATCTACGAGGGATTAGCCAACGCGCACAATACAGGCATCCGTCTGGTTGGCAAATTGATGCAGCGTAGCCCGGCTATCGTGCGCGCCGCTGCAAAAGCAATTCCAACACTGCGCCAGATCACCGAATTCCGCGGTTGGCCGCGCTCGGTGATCACAGATAACCCCACTGACCTCGCCAGTTTATACGAAGCGCTGCAGAACGGTCCATACGGGCGCTGCGTGTATCACTGCGATAATGATGTAGTCGATCACCAGATCGTGATAATGGAGATGGAAAATGGCATTTCGGTTTCCTTCACCATGCACGGGCATAGTTTTGAAGAAGGCAGAACCATTCGCATCGACGGTTCGCGAGCCACATTACTGGGAAAATTCGGCTTCAACCACACCTTCATCGAGATCTGTGAACAGCGGGGTGGAAAATGTGAACGCATCGACATGCCCAACAACGTCGAACAGGGGGGACACGGCGGCGGAGACAAAGGATTAATGACGCAATTCGTAAAGGCACTTGCGGGAGAGCAGAACGCCGTTCTTACCAACGCGCGCGCTTCGCTGGAAAGCCACCTGATGGCTTTTGCCGCGGAAGAAGCGCGGTTGAAGGGAACAGTGATCCATATGTCGGATTTTCGCGATAACGCGGAGAAGATAACTGCAACACAACCGGCAGCATAAAAAACAGGGATTTCTCACATAATGTGGACAAGGTGATTGCCCTTCACGGGAATGGGATTCCCATGACCCGGTTGGTTAAAGAAAAGACCCTTCAAACCATGGTCGGGGTTTGAAAGGTCTAGATCACGATCATTGGTATCAATCGAAGAAAAAATAATCCCTTCCGCCAGAAATGTGCGGGAGATTATTTAATCTATTCCTCTCCACCAATGCCAATGGTCTGGATAACATCCCAGAAGAGCGTGCTCGCATCTTCCCCTTCGACCGGTGTTATGGAAACCAAGTATGTAATAGGAAGGGTACGACCGTGAGCCCAGGCGAATTCGATCGGCTCATTGAAAAGATAATTCGCCACCTGTCCATCATCGGATGATATGACCGTTTTACAGAAATCCATATCATTCATATTAAACCATTCCGTATTTTCGATCACAGGAGATCCATCGTAAGCCGGCACCAGCCAGAGCTGGGTTACACCGTAGCACACCGCCACTCCCGTTTCTTGATCTCTTTCATTTCCTTCCAGGGGGCTGAGTGAAGCGATATTTGCATACGCTTTAAACATCATCCTGGAACCTGAAGGGGTTTTCAGAGTAGGATAACCGTACGTTTCACTCAGTGAATAAACTTTAGGGAATTGGAAAGTTACCAGCGATGAATAGGCCCCGCTGTAGTCCTGCCAATCTGTATTCTGGGCATCTACATATTCCGGATTAGTAAAAGTGGTGGTATTCCAACCTGAAAAATCTTTTTCCAGCACATTGTCAATATAATCCTCAGTGAAACTATAAGTGCTGCGGTAAGTTTCTACCATTTTAACCAGATAGCCATCCTCGGCATTTACGAATAGTGTCAATACCGGATATGGTTCGATCAAAATGCGGTATGTAATATTCGGATCCGGTTCTTCCTTATACATAGCGATCATTTCTTCGGTTATCGGTATCTCATATTCAAAAACCCTTACGCCGTCAATCGTATTCTCACCCACATAGGTGTAATTTAAATCTCCGATCTTCGATAAATTGCTATCTAGAGATTCGATTTCCGGATAATAGGTGGTATAGGTAGAACCAACCGGTTTTAATAATCCGGTAGCATCCGCCGCATAGCCGGCTGATGACATACATAATTTAATGTGCGTTACAGCCGGATCAAGTGCTGTTGATCCATATTCTTTTAATCGGATTTGGTTCGCCTGATCGACATATTCTGTTGAAAAGCTTGTCCATTCCTCATCATCGCTCGGTTTGGCACTGCCCGATCCAATAACCGTGAAGGATTGAACCTCATCAAAGCGCCGCAGCGCATTTTCCAGCGCCGTATCAGGCGTTGGCGGTTCAATGGTGGGGGTTGGGGTTGGAGCAGAAGTAGGAGTATTGGCTGCCGAGCTTGTGGATGAGCAGGCTGTAAAAACACTTATCAATAGAAGTACTGTCAAAATTCCACCCCTGCGGTGAATCCATTCCCCCTTATTCATTGTTTTTTCTTTGTGAATATTCCTTTTTGCAATCATTGTTTTTAACCCTTTCTGGATTTTGATCTAGAAAACAAGAGTTTTTTATTAAAAACAAAGAAGAATGACAAAAATGTCATTCAGAGGCTTCTTCTTTTTCTTTTGCAATATTTTTCTTTCCTTGAAACCAATATCGCACAATGATTTCGCTTGTTTTTCATCTCTCTAAATTGTCGTCCTTTATCGGATTTGTATCCACAATTTCACAATATCATTATATAGTCATAATTTGCTATTCTTCCAGGAGGTGAAAATTGTATGGCATGCTTGAATCTGCGATTTACAGATCAGCTTGTTCATCGAGATATTTTAGTTCTTTTAGAATAGATATCTTATCCAGCATGCCGGGTTCCAATCGATCCCAATAAATTCCCGCAGTGGGTTTTTGGGGTGATGGCACAAAGATCACCTGAGTTGGAGTAACGATATAGTCACAAACTGTGTCAAAGGGATTGGGTTCAAAACTCTTATCTACAATTTGACAATCATGAACCACATCAACTACGGGTGTTGTGACGTTCACCACACCCAGAGAAAATAAAGTCGCCCATTCGATGTCAAAGAATCCGTGACCCTTCCCCACCCTTAACCCCTGCCGTGTGACCGCGGACCCACCGGTGACCAGCAGATCGATCTGATAGTTCTGGCGTATTTCTGCCAATGAAATGGAACGACCGAACTTTTCAATCGCATCCAAAAGCACCGCACATTTTTCCAGTCCCGTCGGTACCATTGCCGGCAGTAATTCGACGAATCCCCGCCGGATGCCGTATGTGGTTGTCAATAATATTTTCTCATCCAGAATCACCTGACTGCGCAGTTGTTCGAGACAATTATCAGGGGTAACAAAAATGACCTGCGCATCTTTATAAATATCCATCGCGATCAAGCGGGTGGTTGCTTTTTCACTCCCCTTAAAATCTGC
>JAAZNC010000079.1 GCA_012798455.1 Chloroflexota bacterium
AATGACTCGAATAGAAGCAAAGAGTATAAAAACGGTCAGGGTGTGATCTGCCAGATACCATTCAGATAGAGGGTTTTGCGTTGAAAAATCTTCATTCTCTCCACTTTTCTCCAAATTTCCTCCATTTTTCCACAGCCTCTTACTGAGACAAATCACGATTCTATAAACAATATATTTTTCTTAGTATTATTCTTCGATCTGCTTGATTTGCTGTCGCAACCATAAAGCCGGTTCTGCTTGGAAATGTCGTACTATCAGCATCGAACAGGTGACTTCATCAACTAGTATATCGTTGATCTTCCCAAAAATATACTGGGGAGAATATACCTCTTCTGCAGCGCCAATGATCAGTAGGTCGTAAGAATTCTTTTCAGTTTCTTCAATGATTCCCTCTATCACATTTGGAGACAGGTTTATTTGAGCATCGATATAATCCGGCATATCTCCTAATTCTTCCTCGATGATTTCATGCAGCTGCATCAGTTCATCTTCACGTGTCTCTTCATCAAGGTTGGGAGAAATAACACGCAGGGCAGTTACCTTTACCTGACCTTGGTAGGCTAGTTTGGAGGCTAATTTGATCGCCAATCGTGCGTTCGGCCCGTAACCAACGGGCACCAGAACTTTCTGCAATCCGTTCAATCCCCTATCCCTTAGGATGCCTACATCTTTATGAGCCATTAAGAGAACTTCCTTGATGATATTGTGAGGCAGTCGCAGTTTTGTATCGATAGAAGGCCAGCCAATCAAGATCATTTGTACGGGATTATGCGATTTCAATTCATTGAGAATACCAGTCTCGACGTTGGGAGCCACTTTATATTTGGTATAAATAGGTACATTCTTGGCTTGCGCGATGGATGCGGTATTGTGCAGCAACTCGTTTTGAAATTTGCTTTTCTGGGTGATTAGTTCATCAAGCCCTGACTTTGAGATACCAAGCGGTGCTTTGACCACACTGAAAAGGCAGATACTAGTGTCTTCTTGATGTTCTGCCAGACGAGAGGCTAGTTTGACCAAACCGATTGCTGTCTTCGGGTTGACGGTAGCTACCAGAATGCGTCCCCCTCCAACCTCTTCTTCCACCCTTTCATGTTTTTTGATCAGGGCATCAACACCTTTTGAGATGTAATAAACGACAGATAAGACCAACAGCACAATCCCCAAAAATAGCAGAGCGCTGCGGCTGGCAAAAGCGATGATCAGCACGCCGGATGCGGCTGCGATGTATGCGGTAAGTGGAAAGAAAGGAGCTTTAAATGGACGTTCAATGTTGGGAGATTTTTTTCTCAAGCGCAGCATTGCCAGGGTTGCCCAAAAAAGCACGAACATATAACCGGCACTGGAGATGTAGCTCAACAGATCCACTAACTGTAACAACGCTACCAGCGCACTGATGATCACGATCAGGATAATAGCCACATAAGGGGTACGCCAGTGACTCAACCGTGAAAACATGCGCGGCCAGGTGCCTTCTCTGCTCAAGGTGTAAGCTTCTCGAGTGGCTGATAGCATGGCGGAGTTTACAGAGGTTAATGTGGCAATGATCCCTGCGATACCCATTACAGGAGTACCTATTTTGGGCCAGAAAAAACGGACGGCATCGGTCAAAGCGGTCTCAGAGCCTGCTAACGCAGTATAAGGGACGGTTCCTATTGTCACCAGTGAGACCAAAGAATAAATAACAGTGGTGACCCCCAGACTGATCAGAATTCCAAGCGGAATATTCTTTTGAGGTCTGGTGATTTCTTCTGCATCGTCTGCGATGACTTCAAACCCGACATAGGCATTGTAGACCAGCGCTATGGTCATCAGCATACGGGATATGTTCGCCCAAATGGATCGGTTTTCGAAGAGCACTTTTCCTGACTGGAAGGTTTCCCAATCAAATCCGTTAGGATGGGTCAATCCGCGCACGATGAAGATGGTGAATACAATCAACAGAAAGCCACCTAATAGAATTTGTATGTTTCCCGCGGTCTTTACTCCGCGCATGTGCATGATACCCACCACAATGATCACTCCGATCGCTATTGGAATAATAGGCAGTTCGGGGATGAACACTTTGGCTGAATATGCAAAGCCAATGGCGGAAAGTGCAGCGTAAAAAGTGCTGGAAAGGCTGTCCAGCGACCCAACCAGGAACATGATCAATCCTTTTCCAAAACCTTCTTCTACATAGGTCATGGCGCCCCCTGTGACCGGATAAGTGGTTGCCAGTTCGCAATAATTGAGCGCTACACTCAGGGTCAGCAGTCCTCCTATCACCAGTGCCAGCACCGCATCCGGTCCGGCGATGCCGGCAGCGTGCCCGGTCAGGACGAATATTTCCGCTGCAATGGTGCCGGCGGTGCCCAACATGATCACTTGCAGTAAAGTAAGCTGTCTTTTAAGTTTTCGTTTTCCCATGTTAAAGTCTTCAACTCCTACCAGTCTTTGCGAATTGACTGAAAAAAAGGATAAGAATATAGGTATGGTTTTTGGGGGATTTAATCGATCATATAAATTTGTTTGTCAAAATAAACGGATAATGATCCTTCAACGCCCTATTATACTCACTTTAAAGGAAATAAATCATTTTGCATTTCTTCTTTGGAAAATTGGAATGGGTTGGAATTGCACATGGGTTGGAATTGCACTTGACAAGCAAAACTGAGGTACCTATAATTATCGCACGTTCCTCGATAGCTCAATCGGCAGAGCAATCGGCTGTTAACCGATTGGTTCCAGGTTCGAGTCCTGGTCGAGGAGCTCTTTTTTTTAATTTATCCATTTTCCATTGATTGGTTTACTAATTATTTTTCATTGCTATAATCTAAACAGAAGAGAAAACGGAGGTTAGCAGTGAAACGCTGGAAGATTTTAACTTTGGTTTTGGTTCTTTTTTTAATATTACAGGCGTGTGAGATTTCCTTTGGCGACGGTGGTTCCTCCGGTGGCAGCAATGTTGCTCTGGGAGTGGTCATCGAATCTCCGGCACAGGGCGCGCAGTTCAACATGGATCCTATTACCATCCAATATAAAGCCACTGCCCCCGATGGCGTGGCTGTGGTGGAACTGACCATCGATGGCTACATCATTAATACCTATAACACCCCCGACCAGTCTCAACAAGTCGTTGCCCTGCAATATAGCTGGACGCCCACCATGGCGGGCAGCCATATCATCCGCGTGCGTGCACAGGATGCCAAGGGTACTTGGAGCAGCTATTCAGATGTGATGGTCAGCGTTGCTGAACAACAAGCCCAACAACAGGAATCGCAGCAGGTACAACCCACCAATACCACCGCACCCACGGTCGCACCGGCTACCGTGACCCCCTCAACACCTTATATCTATAATGTCGATCACGATGTCAACAAGTTTTACTACAAGAACGGTACCTGCGGACCCACCAAGATCACCATCTCTATACAGGTCTCTGATCCGGATAAGGTATGGAGCGTGGTCATCTTCACCCGCTTCCTGGATAAGGAAGGCGAGGGACAATCCAAATGGGATAGCGGGCATGCCATGAGCCCCAAAGGGGATGGCGTTTACTCTATCACGTTGGAGTCGTCCAAAATCACCAATTACGACACCTACGATTATGCGGTCTTCCGCTACCAGTTTGTAGCTACCGATAAGAACCGCAACGAAGTTACCCGTTCGGAAGTCTTTGAAGATATCGAATACTCCATTTGCCCATAGAGGTTGAGAAATAACGAAAAATTGTTTATGCAAGAGAGCCTGTCACCGATCATGGTACAGGCTCTTTCTTTGTGACCTTGTTCATTGACCCCCGTCACTTGACCTTGTGTTGTGGTGTACTAAAATCAGACTGATTGGTCGGTTTTTAAGAATGCAACAACGAAGTGCAGATACCCAGCAACGAATAATGCAATCAGCCCGCGATCTTTTTGCATCGGTCGGGTATGATGCCGCAGGAGTTTCTCAGATTTGTGAGATGGCAAGGGTCAGCAAGGGTGCTTTTTATCATCATTTTCCCTCCAAGCATGACCTTTTCATGGCTCTTTTAAAAGAATGGCTGGAAACTCTCGATAAGGAAGTCCTTGTCCGTCATCATCAGGATAAGGACGTTCCGGCAACTATTGAAAGGATGGCAGCTTCGGCGAATTTCATCTTTACAGATGGGCAGGGGCAATTTCCTATGTTCATGGAATTCTGGCAACAATCCATCCGTGATGAACTGGTGTGGGAAGAGACCAAACAACCTTTTTTGAAATATTTTTATTATTTTTCTAAGCTGGTAGAAGATGGTGTGTGCGAAGGATCTCTTCGTGCCGTAGATTCTGCTGCGGCAGCGCGTGCCATCCTCGGTCTGGCGCTCGGTATTATTTTGCAGGGTATGTTATATCCGCAGCAGGCAGATTGGAAGAATGAGCTGCAGAATAGTATGCATCTTTTATTAAGAGGTATGCAGAATGGACAATAAGAAAGTGCTGGTCACCGGCGCTGCCGGTCATCTCGGGAATGTGTTGGTGCGGGAATTACTGGAACATGGGTATGAAGTGCGTGCCATGGTGCTCCCCAATGAGGATGTATCTGCTCTGGTAGGGCTCGATATTGAACTCAAACTGGGTAATGTACTGGAACCCACATCTCTGGACCGTGTCATGAAAGGCATTGATTATGTGTTCCACATGGCAGGCATCGTTTCGATCATGCCGGATGAGGAACAGTTAGTGTGGAATGTCAATGTAGAAGGCACTCGCAATGTGCTCAAAGCTGCCCGCCAGGCTGGAGTGAAACGCCTGGTTTATACCAGTTCTATTCACGCTTTCAGCCGTCACTGGGAGGGTACCATTGATGAAGAGGTTCCCTTCGATCCCGATAACCCGGTTGGTGCTTATGATCGTACCAAAGCCATTGCCACCCTGGCAGTCAAACAAGCCATCCATGAAGGGCTGGATGCGGTGATTGTTTGCCCTACCGGTGTGATCGGACCGTATGACTATCGCGGTTCCAGTATGGGTGAACTGGTCAATGACCTGACCCGCCGTCGTGTCCACATGCTGGTTGAAGGTGCTTATGATTTTGTGGATGTGCGCGATGTTGCGATTGGGCACCGCCTGGCATTGGAGCGCGGCAAGACCGGGCAGATCTATATTCTCTCCGGGCACCAGATTCAGTTATTTCAGCTCAAAGAAATGGTGCAGAAGATCAATGGGCTGCACACTCCCACCATCAATGTTCCTATCAAACTGGCGAAAATTGGCGCCGTCTTTGCTACGCTGTATTACCGTATGGCACATAAACGCCCCAAGTTTACCGAATACGCACTTGAAACGGTGTGCAGCAATTCCACTGTCAGCAATGCCAAAGCCAAAAAAGAGCTGGGATACAATCCGCGTGATGTGTTGAACACCCTGTCGGATACCATCAAGTGGTGGCAAACGAATAAAAGGAAGACCGGCGCTTTTTAATCGGGAGAGGGTTTTCATATCTTGAAAGATGCATTGAAAGGGAAAACCGCGTTGGTCTCCGGTGCTTCCAGCGGTATCGGGGCGCAGGTCGCCCGCGACCTGGCAGCCCGTGGGGCGAGAGTGTTGCTGGTAGCACGCCGCAGGGATCGCCTGGTTACGCTTAAAAAAGAGATCGAGAATAGTGGTGGGCAAGTGCAGTTCTTCGTTTGCGATCTGGAAGATGCTGCTGCCCGTGCTGACCTGATCCGGGAGATTTTAAAGCAGGCGAACCCGATTGATATCCTGGTCAACAATGCTGGGTTTGGCTGGTATGGCTACTATGCGGATATGCCGCTTGAGATTCGCAATAGCTTGCTGAAGATCAACATTGAAGCCATGCTCGATCTCACGTCGGCACTGCTGCCGGGCATGCGCGAGCGCGCAGCCGGGCATATCATCAACATCGGTTCTATCGCTGGTGGTTTGCCCAATCAGGGCATTGCCATGTACGCTGCCAGCAAAGCCTTTATGGATGCTTTCTCCACATCGCTCTATCGCGAGATGAAAGGCAGCGGGGTTTGCATCAGCGTATTGCGCCTGGGTCCGGTCAAAACAGAATTTTTCGAGCATGCCCGCCAGCTTCCCAATGGTGGGTCGGTTCCGGCAGAACGTTTTTCGATCTCGGTGCAAAGGGCATCGCGCGGTGTGCTACGCTTGCTGCGCACCCGGCGGCGCTATTTGTATGTGCCGGGGATGATGGGTGTTATTCCCCTTTTGGCGCTCCTGTTCGGTGGTGTGATCGATATGCTGGGACCGCTGCTCTTGAAGAGAAAAGCAGGCTGATTTTTTCTAGAAAAAAAATGAATAACTACTGAATGGTCAGGTTGTCGCGCAACACCCACCCGCTTCTACCAAAAATATCCGTGATGTGCATCCATGAAACATCGTCGATGATCTCTTCTTCGCTTATCCACACTGGCGACGCATTGGGTAGGCTGAAGACTGCCTTTCCATCGGGTTTGTCATATAGGGTAATGTTGTTGCTGCCGGTGTTGATGAAAGCCGGGGCAGGGGTGGTGGTGGGCTGCGGGGAGGGTGTGGCTGCTATTGTTGCGGTTGGCAGAGCGGTGCTAGTTGACGTGGGGGTTGGGATGAATGCCGTCGGTGTAGGAGGGTAGAGGGTATCCAGGCTGCTAACCGGGATAACCACCAGTTCCAAAGCGATCGGTTTCTGAGTCACGGCTGCCAGCATCTGTTGCACACTGGAAACTTCGGCAAAGGTCAGCGTTCGTGGCGTTCTTACCGTAGCGGTCACTTTCTTGGTGCCATCAACGTCTTGGATATCCATATTTACCAAATGTGCATTATAGATACTGCTGATCTGGGCATCCAGTACATCTTTTACCTGCCGCTCGAATCGTGCTGAAGAAACGGTGTTCCACGAAAGGATTGCCAGCGGGATGGTGATGATGAACACGAACAATGCTGAGAGCATAATGCTGTGTGGTATTTTGCGAGTGTTACTTTCTCGTCGCACGAGGCGGAAGCCCATTAATGCGAAGGTAATGATACCCGCGAAAGAGATAGCTGATAGGTTGGTGAGAAACAATAGGCTGGATCCCAGAAAGATGCTGCGGTTGGTGAATGCCAGACCGATACCTACCGTGCATAATGGTGGCATCAAAGCAGTAGAAATAGCCACCCCGGGTAAGGTAGCAGTCAGGCGAGGGTGTGCTAGCGCGTAGGCGGCTGCTGCGCCGCCTGCCAATGCAATGCCCAGGTCCAGCGGAGATGGTTTGATGCGTGCCAGGATCTCACTGGGCATGCTTTCAGGGATGCCGTATGGGATGCGGTATGCCAGAAAGGTGATGATGGCGGAAAGCACGATAGCCAGCAGAGCCCCGCTTAGAATGCTCAGCATGGAGCGGCGGAATAGGACCTGGCGACCGGTCAGGGACGACATAGATAAACCCAAGATAGGTGACATAAGAGGGGCGATCAGCATTGCGCCGATGATCACCGCACTCGAGTTGGTCACCAATCCAAGGGTGGCGATGGTACAGGATAGGATGATCAGCAGATAAAAATCAAACCCCGGGGTGGAACTTTCTGCCATGTCATTGATGACGATGACTTTACGCGTATCGGAGAGTTTTTCTTTCAGTGTCACGCTCTGCCACAGCAGACCGATGTCTTTCCACAGTCCTGCCATGAAAGAACGCTCTTTGTGATCTTGGTTATGTTCTTGATTGGCTTCCATTTTCTTATTTGTCAAAACAATTCGATCTATTTTACTTTAAAGTTCAAAAGGAAGGAGCACTTTAAAAAAACTGCTCTTCTTATATTGAGATTATCCATTAATCTGCTATCCTTATTTAAGTAAGATGGTCATATAAATATCACGATAGGAGGAAAAATGCAGACATTGGAAAATACCCTGGCAGTCATCATGGGCGGCGGGCAAGGGACGCGCCTTTACCCGCTCACCCAGCAGCGCGCCAAACCAGCCGTCCCGTTTGGTGGAAAATATCGCCTGATCGACGTTCCTATCAGCAACTGCATCAATTCGGGCGTTTATAAGATCGCTGTTTTGACCCAGTTCAATTCTGTATCTCTCCATCGCCATATTTCCAATACCTATAATTTTGACGCATTCCATTCGGGTTATGTTTCCATTTGGGCAGCCGAACAGACCGGTGAGAGCAGCGCCTGGTATCAGGGCACGGCGGATGCGGTACGGAAACAGATCTTCGAGATCCGTAGTTCCGGTGTACCTTTTGTGCTCATTCTGGCAGGCGATCATCTCTATCGCATGAACTATGCTGAAATGGCAGCCTTTCATTGGAGCCGCAATGCGGATGTGACCGTAGCAGTGCAGCCGATCAAGACCGAAGATGCTTCTCGTTTCGGAGTTTTAAAAAGGAATGATGAAGAACGCATCATTCGTTTTGCTGAAAAACCGAAGGATGAAGCTACCCTGGCGGAAATGATCAGCCGCCCGGATGCCGAAAAATCCTATTTTGGATCCATGGGTATCTACATGTTCAACACCGGAGTGTTGTGTGAGCTGTTGGAACATACCAATTATGACGATTTCGGCAAACACGCCATTCCGGCTGCGATGGATAAATATAACGTGTTTGGCTATTATTACGATGGTTTCTGGGCTGATATTGGGACCATCCGTGCCTTCTATGAGATGAATCTGGAATTGACCGATGATGATCCCTCATTTTCTTTGATCGATGAGGGCTGGCCGATTTATACTCACGCCCGTTTTTTACCCGGCACTCAGATCGAAAACAGCCATATCAACCATACCCTGCTGGCGGAAGGTTGTTGGATCAAGGATGCCGATATTTCCCATTCCGTCATCGGGCTGCGTAGTCAGGTTCGTGCCGGTGTGGTCATTAAAGACAGCATTTTAATGGGTGCCGACTACTATGGCTTTTTCCGTTCCCAAGAAGCGGAGATCAGCGGTGTGCCGCTTGGCATTGGTTCGGACTGCCATATCGAGGGCGCCATCATCGATAAAAACACCCACATTGGCAGCGGCACGACCATTTTGCCTTTCCCGAGGGGCACGGAGATCGACCAACCTGACTGGATGGTGAGGGATGGCATTGTGGTGATACCCAAAAATACCATTCTGCCGCCCGACACACATATTGCGCCCTGACTTGAAATCGATTAAACTTGTGCTATTGTCGCGGGATATTTCCAAATAAAGACAATCAATAGGAGTAAAAATGCCTGCAAAGAACAACGCAGAAGTTCAGCGCGCCAGTGACCCGGATCTCCAGATCACCTGGCACTCTCTTAGTAGAGAAGAAGTGCTTGACAAACTGCAAGCACCATTGGAAAAGGGGTTGACAAGCAAAGAGGCAGCCGCTCGCAAAGAAAAATTTGGACTGAATGAATTACAGGAAGGCAAGAAACGTACCTTCCTGAAGATGGTCTTTGATCAACTCAATAATTTCGTTATCATCATGCTGGTGGTTGCCGCCGCCATTTCAGCTTTTTTGGGTGAATTGGTGGATGCCAGCGCCATCGTAGCCATCGTGGTATTGAATACCATCATGGGGGTGGTGCAGGAAAGCCGTGCCGAACAGGCGCTGGATGCCCTCAAGAAGATGGCAGCTCCCGAAGCACAGGTCTTGCGCGATGGGCATCGTGTTTCCCTCCCTGCCCGTGAACTGGTGCCTGGTGATATTGTCTTTCTGGAAGCGGGCAACTTTGTGCCAGCCGATTTGCGCCTGCTTGAAGCGGTCAACCTGAAGATCGACGAAGCTCCTCTCACCGGCGAATCGGTTCCGGTCGAAAAGAATGCCACTGAAACGCTGGATGCCGATGCATCGTTGGGTGATCGGCTCAATACCGCTTTCAGTGGTACGGTCGTTTCTTACGGGCGTGGCAAAGGGGTGGTCATCAGCACCGGTATGAATACCCAGATCGGTCTGATTGCCACCATGCTGCAATCGGTGGAAGAAGAACAAACCCCACTGCAGATCAAACTGGATCAGTTGGGAAAGCTACTCGGCTATGCCTGTTTGATCATCAGTGGGGTGGTCTTCCTATCTGGCTGGCTACAGGGCGGTGATGCCCTGGAAATGTTCATGGTGGCGGTCAGCCTGGCGATCGCGGCCGTGCCTGAAGGACTGCCCGCGGTTGTCACCATCAGTTTGGCGTTGGGTATGCGTGAGATGGTCAAACGCCACGCGCTCATCCGCCGGTTAGCATCGGTAGAGACGCTTGGTTCTGCCACCGTCATTTGCTCCGATAAGACCGGTACTCTCACTCAGAATGTCATGACCGTTACTGAGGTGTGGACCGACGGCAAAACTGTCAATATCACCGGCACAGGCTATGTGCCCGAAGGGGATTTCGTGATGGATGGCAAGAAGATCGACCTGCACGAAATTCCGGCGGTCAGTACTGCCCTGTGGATTGGTAGTGTCAATAACGATGCTGAACTCGAAGGCATGGAAAACGAGGGCAAGATCTCATACCGTATCATCGGCGACCCCACCGAGGGTTCTATTCTGGTGGCTGCTGCCAAAGCCGGTGTGCATGCCACGGATCTGAAAAAATCCTATCCGCGTGAAGGCGAAATTCCCTTTGATTCCACGCGCAAACGCATGCTTACCGTGCACGAGATCAAGGAACCTGCTCAGAATAAGGAACTACCGTTCAATGGCAACGGCAGTAAAGATGCGTACGTGGTGGCTGTTAAAGGGGCTCCTGACGTGGTGCTGAAATTATGCGACCGCTATCAGAAAGCCGATAACACTACCGCTGCGATGGATGAGGCTGCCCGCCAGCGTATTTTGGATGCCAATGATGGCATGACCAAGAAAGCGCTGCGCGTGCTGGGCATGGCGTACCGGGTGGTTTCAGCCAAACCAGCCGAGGTCGATAGTGCTCACCTCGAAAAAGACCTGGTCTTTGCCGGACTGGTGGGCATGATCGATCCGGCGCGCGAAGAGGTAAAACCTGCTTTGTTGAAAGCAGTCGGAGCTGGCATCCGCACTGTTATGATCACGGGCGACTATCCCAATACTGCCAAAGCCATTGCCGAAAGCATCGGTTTGTTGCGCCCCGGGCACAAGGTTGTCACGGGTGCTGACCTTGAAGCGATGTCGGATGATCAATTGAGCAGGGAAGTGGAGAGCATTGATGTGTTTGCGCGTGTTTCACCCGAACACAAGATGCGTATTGTCAACGCCCTGCGCGCCAATGATGAAACGGTCGCCATGACGGGTGATGGTGTCAATGATGCCCCCGCTATCAAGACCGCCGATATCGGTGTTGCCATGGGCATCACCGGTACGGATGTTGCCAAACAAACCGCTGATATGGTGCTGACGGATGATAATTACGCCAGCATCGTTTCCGCCGTGGAACAGGGGCGGGTGATCTACAGCAATATCCGCAAGTTCGTCTATTACCTCATCTCCTGTAATATTGCCGAGATCATGATCATTTTCCTGCCCACCGTATTGGGAAGGATCATGTTCCCCTTCGCTCCCGAAGGACTGGCGATCTCTTCTCCGCTCAAGCCCATTCAACTGTTGTGGTTGAACCTGGTGACGGATGGCGCGCCGGCGCTGGCGCTGGGCACGGAAAAAGGCGATCCCGATATCATGGATCAGGCTCCGCGCCCCAAGAAGGAACCCATCGTAAACCGTTTCATGCAGATCGGCATCCTGCTCCAGACCGTTGCTATCACAGGTGCCACACTGTTGGCTTATGCCATGGGGCTGCGCTCGGGAAATCAACAGATTGCCGAGACCATGGCTTTTGTGACCCTCTCCCTTTCAGAATTGCTGCGTGCCTTTACCGCCCGCTCGGAGCGCTACCCGCTGTTGAAGATGGGTGTATTCAAAAACAAGTGGATGAACTATGCTGTGCTGGCTTCTATGCTGCTGGTGCTGGCGGTCATCTATGTTCCCTTCTTCAATGTGATCTTCGATACCGTCCCCCTCACGCTGGTGGAATGGGAGCAGATCCTCCCCTTGCTGTTGCTGCCCTCGGTTGCAGCGGAACTGGTGAAATACATCGTTTCCGGCAAGAAGAAGACTGCTTAAGGAACAGGATTAAAAATGAAAGGAGCGCTACACATAGGCGCTCCTTTTTTTATCCCTGCATGAATTTCATGGGAGCGAAACTCATACGGTGGATCTCACAGGCTCCCCCGGCTTGCAGGGCTGCGCGGTGCCGGGCGGTGCCATAGCCTTTGTGCTGGGCGAATCCATAGCGCGGGTAGCGCTTATCCAAATCGATCAGCAAGGCATCCCGGGCGGTTTTTGCCAGTACGGAGGCGGCTGCGATGCTCAATGAGAGTCCATCGCCTTTGGGCAGATTGGTTTGCGGTAATTGGCAATCGGGCAACTGGATGTAATCTATCAGCAGGTAATCCGGAGGGTAGTGCAGCTGTTGGATGGCGCGCTGCATGGCAGTGCGGTTGGCGGCTGCGATCCCCAGCTGGTCGATCTCGTGTGGGTCGGCGGAACCGATGGCCCAGTCTAGGCTCACCGCCTTGATGCAGTCTTTCCAGCGCTCACGCTGTTTAGCCGTCATTTTCTTGGAATCTTTGACCCCTGCCAGCACGTCCATCACATGCGCATCGGCTGGCAGCACCACCGCGGCTGCGTAGAGCGGTCCTGCCCAGGCACCGCGCCCGGCTTCATCCAGCCCTGCGATGGTGCCGTAGCCCTGCTCCCACAACTCGCTTTCCAGGTCGATGTTGGGATATTGGATGCGGATGGCGCTGCTACGGCTCATGGTCTTTCTTGACGGTTTTCCGCCGGATGCGAAACAGGTCACCTGCCATTTGCAGTGAATCGCGCAGGAATCTCACCTTGCTGTGGCTGTCAAAATACCAGTGGATGGGCACCTCGTGGATGGTATAACCCAGCTGGCGTGCCAGGTACAGCACCTCCACGTCAAAGGTCCAGCCCTGGATGGTTTGTAAAGGGAACAATTGCTGCGCCGCGCTGGCGCTGAAGCATTTGAAACCGCACTGCGTATCCTGCAAGCCCGGCAATGCCATGAACTTCACGAAACCGTTGAACACCCTGCCGATGAAATGGCGGTAAGCCGGCTCGCCAATGCGCTGCGCTCCGGGCGCTTCGCGCGAGGCGATGGCGATATCGCAATTTTCCAGTATGGGGGGGAGGAAGTTGTTCACCTCTGCGATGGGCATGGAAAGGTCGGCATCGCAGATGAAGCGATAGGCGCCCTGCGCCGCCAGCATGCCGGTCTTGACCGCAATGCCCTTACCGCGCGCTGCGATGTGCAAAGCGTGGAAGATCTTGTTCTTCTCTTCGAATTCCTGCGCGATGGCGTAGGTGCGGTCGCTACTGCCATTCTCCACGACCAATACTTCCGCCGTGTAGGGTTGCTGGCGCAGGAATGCTGCAATCTTCGCCAGGCTGCCCGGCAGGCGCTCCTCTTCGTTATAAGCGGGAATGACGATGGATAAGAACGGCTTGTTCATGGTGAGAACTAATTATACAGGGGTTAGCTATCTTTATTGACCGATAAATATTTGGGGAAAAACAAGAATCGGAAAAGTAAGTAGTTTGATGTAGCACAGCATGCATAAAGATGGTTTTGCAGATGGCTAATCAAATGCTTATTTTGGTATTCCGGCTTTTTCTTTTACTAATTTCAGTTTTTCTATAATACTCGCTTGCTCTTCCTTGCTGAGTAAATCGAAAACCTTGATATGTCGCGCTGTTTTACCACCACCCTCGAATGAAGCGATTTCTGCTTTCTGAAGACCGACGATGGAAACACCAAGATTTACCTGATTTTTCAGTGACGCAAGGTAAAATCTTCCCCCATCGTAACCAGGAACACCCCACAAAAAATCTTCAGAAATCCCCAGGAAGGTCGTGAGAATGAGTTCCCTGAGCTGTTCTAAGATTTGTTTGTGTTCTACCGATTGTTTTTCGAAATATTCGTTTACTTTTTTGTGCATGTTCATTTCCTCATGGTGAGAACTGATTATACGGGGAATAAGATCGGTGACGAGCAGCAGCAATCATGCTGATCTTTTCATTCCCATTTTATATGTATTAATAATAAAGTTTGGTATTTATCCCTCTCCCAAACCCACCCTCAAGCGGAACGAGGTGTGCTATGATGAATAAATGTAATAGCATACAAGGGAGGGTATTATGTGCGACATTCTTAACGAAATTATTGTCGGTGTGCTGTCTGGGATTATTAGTCCAATCATACTCTATGGGGGCAAGATTATGATTACAAAACCGAGATTGAAGATGTCTAAAGGGTATTGGAAAGAGGGAAAATGGGTTGGATTTGAAAAGAATAAGGCTCATGGCTCAACCTCTATGAATACCGAAGTTGTTTGCGATGGCTATGCTTTTACCATTTATGGAATCAAAATCGAAAATGAGCATCAGAAGCTTATAGTTAGAGACCCTGCTGAAATTACTTCCACGACAATACAAGTTTTTGATAAAGATGGTAATCAAATAATACTAACAAGAGAGTGCCGCTGGTGGTCACATGACTTGTCTGAATTAGACAACTTGTTTGTTTCAACAGACAAAATAGATATTACCTCAAGAAGAAATCAAATTATTTCGGATGGAGAAAGCCGCAGTTTGGCTATCTATTTTGAACTGGATGCACCAAGCGGTCATTTCAAACTCTTTGCTATTGATAGCGATAGAAAGTCAAAATTTTTCAGCGAAGAAAATCGTTTTAAAGGGCAGCCACCTTACTACGCAAAGCTATTTATTAATGGTAAAAATTTTCATAAAGAATTCAACTTACAGATAATGGACGAGAATTTATCGCCTTTACTTAATGAGATTGAGAACTTTCCATTCTTTGATAAGGAATAACATGACTGCTGACTTCTTAGCCATCAGTAAGTTCACTCCCGATCAGGCACGAGAATACCTTGAGTGTATCCGTTGGGGCAAGAATGGTGCAGTCTGCCCTCATTGTGGTTGCACAATCACTTATAAGATTACATCAAAGGAATGCTCATCCACACGCAAGGGTGTCTATAAGTGTAAAAAGTATCGCAAGCAATTCACCGTTACTGTCGGGACAATCATGGAAGGTGCACATATTCCATTGAATAAATGGCTGATGGCTATATACCTGATGTGTGCCAGCAAGAAAAGCATGTCCGCACATCAGGTACATCGTATGCTTAAAGTTACCTATAAAACAGCATGGTTCATGTGCCATCGAATCAGGGAAGCCATGCTACAAGAACCACTGTCCAGTTTATTATCAGGTAACGTGGAAGTAGATGAAGCCTATGTGGGTGGTAAACATAAAGGGAAACGTGGGCGTGGGGCAGAAGGTAAAACTCCTGTGGTTGCATTAGTAGAAAGAGGGGGAGAGTTGCGGGCTAAGAAGATAAAACGCCTGACCTCTAAGACATTGAAAGAAGAAATTTATAAGCATGTGAATAGATCAGCACATATTCATACGGATGAGTTCAGGTCATATAGAGGATTAGATAAAGTATATGCCAGTCATCAAACCGTTCAGCATGGGTGCGGGCAGTATGTAAATGGAAATTGCTATACTAATACAGTTGAGGGATGGTTTTCTCTATTGAAGCGTGGAGTAAATGGAACATTCCATCATGTAAGTGAAAAGCATCTGGATAGATATGTGGATGAATTTGTTTTCAGATATAACAACCGCAAGATTAATGATAGTGAGCGTGCTATTGTAGCAATCAAACAAGTGGGTGGAAAAAGACTTACCTATGAAGTGTTGAAATCAAATGCTACAATGGATACATGAGTGAGAAGAAAGATAAGAAACCAACCTTTGAAGAAATTCTAAAAGCGTTGTTAGATGTGAAGCATCCGAAGAAAAAAGATAAGTCTAAGAAGAAAAGTTAAGGTTATTTATTCGTCAATCCCCTTCTGTAATCTTGTAAAAAAGACTCTAAAAGTGCTAGTTTTGTCTCAATAATACCTCGATGTCGGCTTTGCGTTTTATTCACGTCATGCTTAAGTTCAATTATAGGAAAATTCCTTATGTGGGCAATAGATTCTTTACTTGAAGGCGATAACTTTCCAACCAGTTCAAGCATCTCTTGTTCCCATATATGGTATTTTTTAACAAAACGCTTCACATCTTTCTTTGTCTTTAACCTTTCAATCTTGCTTCTTAACTTAATTCCTTTAGTTCTCATTTCAGTTAATTTCAGCAATTCTGAAGGTTCAATGTATATTCTTTTCGCTGTACTCCAAGCAAGTCCAATTGACCAGACAAAAAAGGCAATTGCAATCCAAAAATACCAAGGAATATTAGTTGTTAATATTGACCATGAGAATATTTGGGCATCGGGAGGAAAAAAGAATTGAAAAACTCCTATCATAGCAAACACCCCTCCAATAATCCAAGTCCACAACGCACCAAGAGCAATTGATAGAAATACTTTGAAGCGCACAATGTCCTCCTTACTATTATTCTACACTTAGTAAGGGGAACTACATTCATTGACTTTTTCATAATATCCTTTCTATAATATATTTAGCATAAAGAAGGAGCGATGGAGAATCCACAATATGACTTTATCGTACGTATAATATCTGATGTTAAGCCAAATATTAGTGAAGCAGTATTAGAGCATAAATTATCAATGGCTATTTTTAATTTAGACGAGATAATTCACGAGAGATTTGGTAAAGGGGCGAACATTCTGTCATACAATCTGTGTCGCCACGAGACAACCATTCTTCTATCTTTTCTAATTCAGTATTCAGGTACTGAGCAATTATGCGCAATCGCTTCACACGATCAGAAATAGATTCAACTACTCCTGCAGATGAGTCAGGATAAATTTTAATAACTGAAGAATCTGTATTCTGCATTACTATTACCTCCTTTCTTATATAGGTTTGTAATATATACTAGTGCCTAAAGTTTTCTTTATTTTTTACACATACTATTTTCTTGTTCCCAATGTAGGGACTTCTGAAAAACCCATACCCATGCTTCACACAGCACTTCGGCTTGTTCATATTGAGAATTAGTTATACGAGCACTGAGTAAGCTAACGCCAGGATTATTGTATATTCTTGATTTACAGGTTGTGCAAAAGTACAATTGAAATACTAATAAATCGGGCAAATTGTTCGTTGCGAAGAACGTTTCTTCATTGACGAGGAGGGAGTATGAGTCCTAAAAAATTACGAGGCTGGGAAACCGTTAAAAAAAACTATTCTCGAGCATAGCAAATTTTTGACAGTTGAAAGTCATACGATAAAACTTCCTGATGGGCAGATGATTCCCGATTGCCCTGGATTATCATTCCGAGTGCTGCCATTGTCCTTGCGGTAACGGAAGATAATCAATTCCTTTACTTTCGCCAAACGAAATATGCTGTGGAAGGAACAACCTTAGCACCCGTGGGCGGGATGCTTGAGCCAAATGAAAAACCACTGGATGCTGCAAAACGGGAACTGCTTGAAGAAACAGGGTATGAATCGACTCATTGGGTTAGTTTGGGAAGCTATGCTCTGGATCCCAATCGAGGTATCGCAACCATGCATTTATTTTTGGCTCTGGAAGCAAAAATAAATGCATGGAACCCCACAGTGACGATCTGGAAGATCAGGAGTTATTGTTTCTCAACCAAAGTGAAATTGAAAATGCGTTAAAATCGGGAGAATTCAAAATATTAGCCTGGGCAGCAGTTATCTCAATGTCTTTGAATTATTTCGCCGCTTTTGGAAACACCAGGTAATTAAAGAACATCGTGATTCTATATTTTAAGATGAACCAATGGTAAATAATAAGCAAATGACATTGAAAAATCCGGGGGATTATCTGTGAAAAAATTTTCGGGAGATAGAATTCGTTGGTTAAGTTAAAGGGGAGGAAATTTAAAAATTCAGTCGGGGTGGGCGGACTTGAACCGCCGACCTCTGCGTCCCAAACGCAGCGCGCTTCCAGCTGCGCTACACCCCGGCGCATGAAGTATAATCGGTTAACGCGGGAACCGTCAAGGAGTGCCGATTCGTATGCGCAGTCACCCATTTAACCGAACCACCCATCATTTCTTCCTCTTCCTGATGCCGGTTTTCCTATTAATGGGTTGTGCCTCTCCTGCTCAAACGGCGGTGCAGACCCCCACCGAGGAACTGCCCACTTCCACGGTACAGCTGGCTACCCCGACCGAGGATGCTGCCGGCACCCAGCATCTGTGTGAGCGGAGCGGCACCATACAGTCTTTCAACCTCGCCTCTGACCTGCTCAACGATACCCTTTCCTTTGACATCTACTTTCCGCCCTGCTATGATCCGCACACCACCACCCCTTACCCGCTCATCTATTTATTGCACGGGCAGGAACAGGATGCGTCTATGTGGCAGGATATCGGCATTCAGGCGGCTGCCGATGCGCTCATTCTGGAGCAGTCCCGCCAGCCCTTCCTCATCGTGATGCCCGTCGAACAGTATTACTTCCGCTCATCGGAGAACAACCACTACCCTGATGCTATCCTGCAGGAGCTGCTGCCTATGATCGAGAGCAACCTGCCGGTGTGCGCAGAAAGGGAATGCCGCGCTATTGGCGGAGTCTCGCGCGGGGGTGCCTGGGCAGTACGCCTGGCGCTCAGCAACTGGGATGTGTTCGGTGCGCTGGGCGCGCACAGCATACCGCTTTTCAATGGCGATCTGGATTCCTTGCCTGATTGGCTGTCTGCCATCCCGCTCGCTGACCTGCCGCGCATCTATGCCGATGTGGGCAGCACTGACCCCGCCGTGAAGGAGGCTTACGCCTTTGAGCAAGAACTGAACGCGTTGGGGGTACCGCATGAATGGCATCTCAACTCCGGTCGCCATAATGAAACCTACTGGGCGGAGCAGCTCCCCGCTTACCTGGCATGGTACACCTTACCCTGGATGGAGGACTCCAATTAGAATATGGATCGAAAAAATAACATTAATGTTGGCATCATACTGGTTCTTTTATCCTCTGCATTTAGTGCCTGTGCTTCCCCTGCGGCAGCGGCTACCGCTACCCCGCAACCCAGCGCCACCGTCACGGCTACTCCTGAGGTCCCCACTGCTACCCCCACGCCTGCCGGCTGCCAGGAGATGCAGGGTCATTTTGAATACCAGGAGATCCAGACCACCCTCATGACCCACCCGCTTTCTTTGCGCGTCTATCTGCCGGTCTGCTATGATCCCGATGGGGAGTATGAATACCCGGTGCTGTATTTCTTGCACGGGCAGAGTTTTACAGATGACCAGTGGGACCGCCTGGGGGCGGATGAGACCCTCGATCGCTTGATCCTGGCGGGGGAGGTGGCGCCCTTCATCATCGTCATGCCCAAGGAATCGGATTATATGTCCAACCAGTGGGATTCCAAGTACGGTCCGGCGCTGGCTGAGGAATTGACGGTGTGGATCGATGAACATTATCCTACCTGTGCTGACCGAATATGCCGTGCGATCGGCGGTCTTTCGCGTGGAGCAGCCTGGGCTATGCGCAGCGGTTTGATCTACTGGGAAACCTTCGGCAGCATCGGGGCTCATTCCCTGGCACCCTTCCGCGGCGATTTCAACGAAGCGCCCTTCTGGTTCAAGGAGATCCCGGAAGAGCAGCTCCCGCGCATCTGGATCGATGTTGGGGTGCTGGATGTCAACCTGGATGCCGCCAATACCTTTGAGGTGCGCCTCACCAAGTATCGCATACCGCACGAATGGCATATCTATCTGGGCACCCATAATGAAGATTACTGGCAGGCACATGTGGAAGAGTACCTGCGCTGGTATGCAGAAAGCTGGAAAGAAAGGATGAAATCATGATCGCGAACATCGGATATTTTTTGTTGGTGTTAGGGGTGGTGTGCAGTGCCCTGGCAGCCCTGCTATGTTCAGCTGCGCTGTTGAAAAAAGGAAGTTCTTTTCTATTGGAAACACGCCTCCTTTCGGGCATCACCACCCTGTCACTTAGCACGGCTTTCATACTGATACTGGTACTGCTGGTGGGCGCACACTTCGATTATGAGATCGTCTATGACAACACCAGCTTGCAGATGAACACACTGCAAAAGATCACGGCGGTGTGGGGCAACAAGAACGGCTCCTTACTTTTTTGGAGCCTGCTGCTCTCTCTGGTGGTCAGCATCACTGCCTGGGGTAAGTGGTCGGCTGGTAAACAGCCCTATTTCCATGGGGTCATGCTGTTGTTGGACCTGTTCACACTCTTCTTTGCGGCGCTGGTGACGTTTCAAACCAACCCGTTTGCGCGCCTGTGGCAGCTTGCCAGCGGCGATGTGGCGGCTTCTGTCTTTGCACCGGCAGGTGCGGTCGTCTTTTACCCCGCAGACGGACAGGGGTTGAATCCCCTGCTCAAACATGTGGGCATGGTCATCCATCCCCCGCTGCTGTATCTGGGTTTTATCATGTTCTTTGTACCCTTCACCTTTGCGATCGTTTCGCTGTGGCGCAGGGATTATTCCCCCACCTGGCTGAGCAGCACGCGCACCTGGATCATCCTGGCGTGGGTGTTTCTCACGGCTGGCATCCTGCTGGGTTGCTGGTGGGCGTATGATATCTTGGGTTGGGGCGGCTATTGGAGCTGGGATCCGGTGGAGGTAGCCGGGTTGATGCCGTGGTTGAGTGGACTGGCGCTGCTGCACTGTCTGGAAGTCTACGCCGGCAGTGAACGGGTTCGGCGCTGGTCTTATGTGCAGATCATCGCCAGCATGCTGCTTATCATCTTTGGCATCTACCTTTCCCGCACCGGGGCGGTTTCGTCGGTGCATGCTTATTCCCAGAGCAATATCGGTCCCGCTTTTATGGGCTTTTTCATCTTTCTGTTGCTGGTTTCTATTGGCTCACTGCTCGCGCGCTGGAAAGACATTAAACCACACACTCCCCGCCAGCCTTTCCTCACAAGAGAAGGGCTGACCGTCACCCTGCAGGCTGGGGTGAGCCTGCTGGTTCTCATCTGCCTGGTAGGGGTCACCTTACCACTCACCTCGCGGGTGATCAGCGGGCAGACTACCGAACCTTCCCAGGTCTTTTATGAGTGGAATGCTGCGCCGGTGCTGATGGTCATCTTCGTCATCACCGCGCTGGGCTTTTTACCAAATAAAAAGAAATTGCGTACCCTTTCCGTTCTGATCGGATTCGCGCTTACGGTGCTGGCTGGTATTTTATACGGCAAACTGAATGTCCCAGCCTTGTTCGGGCTGTGGACGGTCTTCTTCACCCTGACGGCGCTGCTGCTGGCGGCTGGCTATCGATTACGCCGTTCCACGTCTGCCAGGGGGTTGTGGGTTGCCCGCCTTGCCAGCCTCACACTTCACATTGGTTTTGTATTGCTTGCCCTGGGGGTGGTGGGCAGCCGCACGCTGCCGGATTCCGTTGTGGTTTCCCTGGATGCCGGGCAGAGCACCACGGTCGCTAAATGGCAGGTCAGCAAGGGCATTTCCGAAGTGGAAGCCGCTGCGGATGAACAGGTCTTGTACGCCGAGCAGTACACCTTCCAACGTGAAGGTGGGAGCGCTATCATCTTGCACCCGCAGGTGCTATGGTATGCCGATACCCGCAGCAGCGTCTCTTCGCCCGCCATCCGTTCGGATCTGGCAGGCGATACCTACGCTGCCATTCTGGAGTGGGACGGTACCCCCAATGGTGCTACGACCGTACTGCTGTCTTATTTCCCCTTCATGACCTGGTTATGGATCGGTGGTGTTTTATTGATGGTGGGCGCGCTCGGCTATTTGTTTGCTGCTCGTCCCGACCTCGATCATTCCCAAACAGTCGATTCGTCCGGAGGATCATAGAGATCTGCATATATCCTGTGCATCATTTCTTCACAGGTTCTTCATATCTTGCGTTTATCCTTTTAGGTGAATAAAACCTGAGAGGTGAAAGATGAAAAAAGGACTGGTGATTGCACTGATCGTAGGCGGGGTGTTCCTGGCTGCATGTGGTGCATTGTTTACTTTTTCGTACGTGACCCGCAATGCTTTTCATAGCGGTCTGAATCTTTTCGGTACCCCGGCGCGGGTGTGGAATGATTCAATTGCCAATGAGGATGGGTTCATACCGCGCGGTATGATGCGCGGTGGCGGGCGCGGTTTTGCAGCCGATGAAGATTTCTACCTGCAGCGCTGGGCGTACATGCTCGGCATGCCGGTGGATGAGCTGCAGGATCGTCTGGATGCAGGCGAAGCATTGGATGAGATTGCCGAATCGTTGGGCGTGGATATACCCTGCGATGAACTGTGGGATGGAACGGATGCTGACCTCAAAGACACCGATTCCACCAGCTGGGATTGGGACGGCTGCGGAGCCGCAGGCATGTGCTTCTAGACGCACAATCCCATAAAAGCACGGGGCTGGAATGTTCCAGCCCCGTTTGCTTATGAGTACAATAATACTATGGCAAAAATACTGATCATAGAAGATGAACTTGAGCTGGTGAAAGTGCTGCGCTCATACCTGGAGAATGCCGGTTTTAGCGTGATCACTTCTCTGCGCGGGGATAGCGGCTTGACCACCTGGCACAACGAAAGCCCTGATCTGGTGCTGCTGGACCTGAATTTGCCCGGCATGGATGGCATTGAGATCGCCAAAGCCATCCGCAAAGAAGCCAGCACGCCCATCATCATGCTCACGGCACGCGTGGAGGATACCGATCGTATCATCGGTTTGGAACTGGGTGCGGATGATTATGTCACCAAACCCTTCTCGCCGCGCGAGGTGGTGGCACGCGTCAAAGCGGTCTTGCGCCGCTCTCAACCCCCTGAAACTGCCGCGCAGGTGGTGCAGGTCAAAGATCTGGTGATAGACGAAGAGAGTTTCAAAGTCAGACAGTCCGGCTCTGCGCTTGATCTCACGCGCACCGAGTTTGCCATCTTGCTGTTGATGGCACAACACCCCGGCAAGGTATACACCCGTTTGCAGCTGCTGGAAGCTGCCCAGGGTGTGGCGTATGAAGGTTATGAGCGCAGCATCGATGCGCATATCAAGAACCTGCGCTCCAAACTGGGTGATAAAGCCGACCAACCGCGTTATATCGAGACGGTTTTTGGCATGGGCTATCGCTTCAAGGAGGATTGATCCATGAGCATGCGCTGGCGTATCTTCCTTTCTTTCTTGCTGGTGATCCTGGTGGCGGTGGCTTCCCTGGCGTTTTTCGCCTACCATTCCACCTCGCGCGAGGTCACTTCTTTCGTGACCAGCGGTGGGCTGTGGGGTGTCGAAAAGAACGTCGAGGAACTGGAACAATACTACGGCGAACACCACACCTGGGCTGGTGCGGAGGCGCTGCTCACCTCCAACCCGCAGGGCAAGGGTATGATGCAGCATGGCATGATGAATTCAGCCGAAGGCGGGCGCAGTATTGGGTTGCGCCTGATCGATGCCAATGGCTATGTGGTGGTAGACCAGAAAGATCCGGAGAATGCCGGCACTTATCTGGGCGCCAACCCGCCGGGCTCGGTGGTGCTGACCCTGGATGGAGAGACCATTGGTTACCTGCTGCCCGAGAGCGGTTATGTGTTTCCCACGGTGGATATCAACGCCGCCCTGCTCGATCTGTTGTTGCCTTCTTCCATCACGGCGGCCGGCATCGCGGCGCTGGTGGGGCTGGGCATGGCGATCATCCTGGCTTATTTTCTGCTCAGACCGATCAAGGAACTGGAAGGAGCTGCCGGCAAGATGGCTCAGGGTGATTTTGCTCAGCGCGTCACCGAAATCGGTCCATCGGAGACCGCCACATTGGGCAAAGCTTTCAACTATATGGCACATGAACTGGAAAAGGCGGATGCCAATCGCCGCAACATGACCGCCGATATCGCCCATGAACTGCGCACCCCCCTGGCAGTGCAGCAGGCTACCCTCGAAGCCATGCTGGATGGCATGTACCCGCTGGATGACAAGAACCTGCAGGTGGTGCTGGAGCAGAACCGCACCCTGCACCTGCTGGTCGAAGACCTGCGGCTGCTTTCGCTGGTGGATGCGGGGGAGTTGAGCCTTATCCAGAAAACACTGGAGTTGGGCGGTTTTCTGCGCACCTTCCTCGAAAAATTCAAACCCCATCTGCAATCCAAACATCTGCGCCTGCATACGGAAATCCCTGACCAGCGGTTTGAGCTGGTGAGTGATGCCCTGCGCCTCGAGCAGATCCTCACCAACTTAATGCAAAATGCGGTCACCCATTCTCCTGAAAATGGCAGCCTGTATTTTTCCGTACAGCAGCATGGCGACCGTCTTTCCATCATCGTGCGCGATGAGGGCCAGGGTATTGCACCCGACCTGCTCCCCATTTTATTCGAGCGTTTCAGCAAAGGAGATGCCGAGAAGCGCGATAAGGATAGCACCGGTCTGGGATTGGCAATCTCCAAGAAGCTGGTGCAAGCGCTGGGGGGAGACCTTCGCGTGCGCAATCACCCTGAGGGGGGCGCCGAATTCACCCTGACATTTGGCGGAAAAAGTTAGAAATTCCGCTTAAATCCGCAAACCTCGATATAATTACGCCCATGAGTTTAACCAGGAAAGAAGTAGAACACATCGCTCTGCTCGCCCGCCTCGAATTGAGCGAGCAGGAAATGGAGCGCTATGCCGTGCAGCTTTCCGCCATTTTAGATCATGTGGCGGCGCTGCAGGAACTGGAGACCGCTCACATTGCTCCCACTTCCAGTGTGCTGCCGCCGCGCAGCCGCCTGCGGGCAGATGAAGTGCGCGCGGGTCTGGATAAGGAAGCAGCGCTGCGCAACGCGCCGGAGCCACAGCAAGATCAATTTCGCGTTCCGCCGGTTTTCGATTAGGGGGCAGGCAGTGGAATACAAAGAGTTCACCGTTCAACAGTTGGTCGATGGGCTGCGCGCCGCAAGTTTCTCCAGCCGCGAGCTTACTTCCTATTATCTGGAGCGCATCCATGCCCTGGATGGGCAGGTACATGCCTTCCTTGCCCTGGATGCCGAGGGTGCCCTGGCGCGCGCCGACCAGGCTGATCAGGCACTCTCCGACTGGCGCGCCGGCAAGCTGGATGCCGTCCCCGCTTTGCTGGGGTTACCCATCGCGGTTAAAGACGTGTTGTGTGTGGATGGTTTTCCGTGCACCTGCGGTTCTCGCATTCTGGAAAATTTCAAGCCGCCCTTCAACGCCACCGCCGTCCAGCGTCTGCTGGATGCGGGGGTCGTGATCGTCGGCAAGACCAATACCGATGAATTCGCCATGGGCTCTTCCACCGAGAACTCCGCCTATGGCGCCACCCACAACCCCTGGAATCTGGCGCATGTGCCCGGTGGTTCCAGCGGGGGCAGTGCCGCCGCGGTAGCGGCGCGCATGGTGCCGGTGGCATTGGGCACCGATACCGGCGGCAGTGTACGCCAACCGGCTTCGTATTGCGGTGTGACCGGCATCAAACCCACCTATGGGCGGGTTTCGCGCTACGGTTTGATCGCCTATGGTTCTTCGCTGGATACTGCCGGGGTGCTGGCGCGCTGTGCACAGGATGCCGAAACCCTATTGCGCATCATGGCAGGTTTTGACGAGCGCGATGCCACCACCAGCGATGTACCGGTTTTCGAGCCATCCTGGCAAGGGAGCGTTGATCTGAAGGGCTTGCGCATCGGGTTGCCGATGGAATATTTCATCGAAGGCATCCAGCCGCAGGTCGAGCAAGCGGTCAAACAGGCGGTCAGCCTGATGGAACAGCATGGCGCACGGGTGGTGCAGGTTTCGCTGCCCCACACCAAGTATGCCCTGCCGGTCTATTATTTAATCGCCCCCGCCGAAGCATCTGCCAACCTGGCACGTTTCGATGGCGTGCGCTATGGCTTGCGGGTGCCGCAGGAAGAGCTGATCGCCATGTATGCCGGCACGCGCGGCAAGGGCTTTGGCGCAGAAGTGAAACGGCGCATCATGCTGGGCACCTATGCTCTTTCGGCTGGCTACTATGATGCCTATTACGGGCAGGCGCAGAAAGTGCGCACTCTCATCAAGCAGGATTTCGAGAAAGCCTTTGAACTTGTGGATATGATCGCGGCGCCTATCGCCCCCACCACCGCTTTCAAACTTGGTGAGCATACTGATGATCCGCTTGCCATGTACCTGGAGGATGTCTTCACTCTGCCTGCCAATCTGGCGGGCGTGCCGGGTCTGGCATTCCCGGTCGGTTTTGATGATGCCAATTTACCCATTGGCATGCAGCTGATGGGTGCGCAGTTCTCGGAACAGGCTCTTTTCAGAGCCGCCGCTGCTTACCAAGCGCTGAGCGATTGGCACCAGCGCTACCCTGACGGGGTCAAGGCTTAATATTAACGATAGGTAAAGCCTGCCGAATTTCCCCTACTCGATATTGACCAAACAAATCCAATTCAGTATACTTTACCCTCGTGCGCCTTCCCGGCTGTAAAGAAGGTGTCTGGAGCATTAAAAATTATGGAAACATTATCACTATCGCTTTTAATTATCATTGGGCTGGCTGCCATTACGGTGCTGGTCATCGCCTCGAACATCTCGGTGACCAAACTGGTCGGTATTGCCAATTATTTTCACTTATCTTCTACTTTTATGGGAGTGACGATCGTTTCTTTAGCCACCAGCATTCCTGAGATCACCTCTCACCTGACGGCTTCGGTCAAGATCCTGGGCGGGAGCATCGATTACAACATCGGTTCTGCCATCGTGCTGGGCAGCAACATCGGTTCGGATGTCGTCCAGCAGACCCTCATCCTGGGTCTGGTAGTGCTGCTCTCCGGCACCCTGTATTTCCGCAAGTATTTCCTCACCAAGAGCATGCTGCCCATGATCGGCACCACGGTGATGTGCCTGGTGCTGGGTTGGGATGGTACTTATTCGCGGGTTGACGGCGCCATCCTGTTTGGCACCTTCATCATTTACAGCTATTACTTGTACGTTGATGAACGCAAGCATTACAAAGAAGAAGACAACCAACCTCAAAGCGAAAAGATCGCCAACGGCATTCCCCACAACATCAAAGAAGTGCTACGCGATTCCGCTATTGCCATCGGCATGCTGGTGCTCACCGTGGTGGGTGCGGTGTATGTACTTTCGATCACCGAGATCGTGGTGGAACGCACCGGCATCGGCGGTTCCTTGATCGGGGTACTCACGCTGGGGGTTGCCTCGGCTCTGCCCGAGTTCACCACTGCCCTGGCTGGCATCCGCCACAAGGAAAATGGCATTTCGCTCGGCACCCTGGTGGGCAGCAATATCACCAACCCGCTGGTCGCCATCGGCGGCGGTGCTCTCATCTCGACCTATGCGGTGCCCGGCCCGCTGCTCGAATGGGACCTGCCGTGGGAGACCATCACCGGCTTGATCCTGTGGGGCATTCTTCTCCTCACCAAGGGTAAACTCAAAAAAATACACGCTTTTTATCTGATCGGGTTGTATTTTGTGTATGTGATCCTGCGCTCGGTCTTTTTCGCGGTCGATTAAGACTGGCTTTTCGTCAGGATATGAATTATGACCCCGCATGTGCGGGGTTTTTTCTTTAAGCCGTATAATTAACAGGCTGTCTTTATTTTGCATACAGAGAGGAAAAGAACATGATGAAATTCAAAAATCCCACCCCCCAGACTTTGCTGCAATGGCACTGGCAGGATTTTGCGCCCTATTACGATGACCTGCTGGCGGGAGAGTTGAACGCCGCCAATCTGGATGATTGGATGGCAGCCTGGACGGATGTGGCTGCTGCGGCGGATGAGCTCTTCAACCGCCTGTACGTGGCTACCTCGGTCAACACCGTGGATGAAGCCGCCGAACAGGGTTTTAAGGATTTCATGGAAAATACCTATCCTTCCCTGATGGAAAAGAGCCAGTTATTAAAGGAAAAGCTACTGGCTTCCGGGCTCACCCCGGAAGGGTTCGAGATCCCCATGCGCAACATGCGCGCCGAAGCCGCGCTCTTTTGCAAGGAAAACATCCCCCTGGAGGTCGAGCTGAATCAGTTGAGCGTCGAACTCGACAAGATCCTGGGCGCCCAAACCGTGCAATGGGAGGGGGAGGAACGCACCGCGCGCCAGATGGAAGTGGTGCTGCGCGATAAGGAACGCGCCAAGCGCCAGGCTGGCTGGGAGCTTTCTTTCAACCGCCAACTGGCAGACCGCCAGGCGATCAACGACAACTGGGTCAAGATGTTCAAATTGCGCATACAGGTGGCGAAGAATGCCAAAAAACCCAGCTATCGCGAATATGTGTGGGAGAGCTATAAGCGTTTCGATTACACCCCCGACGACTGCAAGCGTTTTCATGCTGCCATCGAGCAGGTGGTGGTGCCGGCGGTCAACCGCCTTTCTGAGAAGCGCAAGCAGGCGCTGGGTGTCGAGGGACTGCGTTATTTCGACCTGTTCGTCGCGCTGGATGATTACCCGCCCCTGCAGCCTTTCAGTGATGCCGCGGAACTGGAAGAAAAAGCTGCCACCGTGTTCTCGCAGGTGGGAGCGCAATTCGGTGCGTATTTCGAGAGCATGCGCCGCGAAGGGCTGCTCGATCTGGCGAACCGCAAGAACAAAGCGGATGGCGCCTATACCACCGATTATGCCATGATCAAGCGACCGTTCATCTTCGGCAACGCGGTGGGCATCCATGACGATGTGCAGACCCTGGTGCATGAAGGCGGGCATGCCTTTCACGCTTTCGAGACCTTCAATCTTCCTTATATACAGCAGCGCTGGACGCCCATGGAGTTCAACGAAGTGGCTTCCATGGCGATGGAAAACCTGATCATGCCCTACCTGACTGCGGATAAGGGTGGCTTCTATTCCGAACGGGATGCCGCGCGCGCCATCATCTCGCACCTGGAAGATACGCTGCGCTTCTGGCCGTATATGGCGATCGTGGATGCCTTCCAGCACTGGGCGTATGAGAATCCCGAAGGCGGGATGGACCCGGCTGCCTGCGATGCCCAATGGGCTGCACTCGAAGATCGCTTCCGCCCGTATCTGGATTGGAGCGGCTACGAAGAGATCAAGAAGACCGGCTGGCACCGCAAACACCACATCCACCAGGTGCCCTTCTACTACATCGAATACGGTGTGGCGCAATTGGGCGCCGGGCAGGTGTGGCTGAATGCCCTGCAGGATCAAGCTGCTGCCGTAGAAATGTACCACAATGCGCTCAAACTGGGCGGCACGGTTACCCTGCCGCAACTTTACCAGACTGCCGGCGCCAAGCTGGCTTTTGACGCCGCCACCCTGGGCAAGGTGGTGGATACCATGGAAGCCAAGATCGCGGAAATGGAAGCCAAACTCTAGCCAACACCAGAACGGGCGGGTGCCCGTTCTTTTTATATGCCCTGCCCGTCAATATGCCCTAACCCTGATCTTTACGTCATCCCGAGTTCATGCGAGGGATCTCACTATGGCTACCTAGAGATACCGACCTGCCGTCTTCATCGAAACCTCACAATGCGTTGTTAAACCAATCAACATTATTCTTCTTGTTATTCCATTCCTCATCCATTTTTGCGCTTTTCAATATTGATTCCCTTGGCATGATTTAGTAGAATGTGCTTAACCCTGGTGACCCTGCGCGGGAAACCATGCCGGTGCTGCGGGGTTATCAATACGGAAGATGTGGCATGCCGGTGCAAACCCGGTTACCAAATTCAATGAAGGAGGATATATCGAATCAGGTCAATCACATCATGTTCGGGCTGGTGCAGCCAGCCAAACGGACGGAACCCCGGGCAGCCCCCAAATTCATCTTAAATCATTTTCAATATCTGCCCAACCCCGTCAGGTCAACCAAAGATAATTCATATCTATAGGAGAAATAAAAATGTTCAAGATCAATACCAAAACCATTGTTGCCACCGGACTTGGAGCCGCAATCTTTATGCTCTTATTCATGTATGTCAAAATCCCCTCACCCGTCCCTGAGACCAGCTTCCAGACCGCTTACGGGTTGAGCGCTTTCTTCGCCACCCTGTTCGGACCGATCGCCGGCGCCCTGATCTCTTTCATCGGGCACGCCCTCAGCGATGCCGTGCAATATGGTTCCCCGTGGTGGAGCTGGGTGATCGCCTCCGGCGTCTCCGGTTTCATCTTCGGTTTCGCTTTCAACCGCACCAAAGTGGAAGAGGGCGAATTCAAGGGCAAAGACATCCTGACCTTCAACCTGATCCAAATCATCGGTAATCTGGTCGCCTGGGTGGTGGTCGCCCCGGTACTCGATATCCTGATCTACCAGGAACCCGTCAACCTAGTCTTCACTCAGGGCATCACCGCTGCCATCATGAACATCGTCAGCGCCGGCGTGATCGGCACCCTGCTGCTGATCGCCTACGCCGCCACCCGCACCAAGAAGGGCAGCCTGGCAAAGAAGTAAACCCGCCTTTTCCCCCTTTGAGTTATCCAACTCGAAGATCCTGAAGGCTAAAGGTGGCTGCCCCCGAGCGGAGGCAGCCATCTGCTTTGTGCGCCGTGGGTGGATCACTCCTCCCCTTTTTCGGGTACAAAACACCCACCCCGCCGGCGCGAAACATTGTTATACTATCCCTCGGGCGGGCAGCAGCGCCGGCCCCTATCTCAACACAGCGTGTGTGCATGGGGCGGATGCCATCCGCAACCTGCCGCGCCGGAACGGCTCGATCATTTATGGAAAAACAAGCTATCATCAATTTCGATCATTTTACCTTTCAGTACTACAGCCAGGCAGAGCCCACGCTGCACGACATCAACCTCAAGATCTACCCCGGGGAGAAGATCCTGATCATCGGACCCAGCGGCAGCGGCAAGAGCACCCTGGGGCACTGCATCAACGGCTTGATCCCCTTCGCTTACAAGGGCGAGATCAGCGGCAGCCTGACCATTCATGGGCGTGATACGCGCCAGCTCAACATTTTCGAACTCTCCAAGATGGTGGGCACCGTGCTGCAGGATTCCGACGGGCAGTTCGTGGGGCTGACCGCCGGGGAAGATATCGCCTTCGCCCTGGAGAATGACTGCATCCAGCACGATGCCATGCATGAACGTGTGCACAAGGTGGCAGAGATGGTGGATATGCACGAGCTGCTGGGCTCTTCGCCTTTTGAACTTTCGGGCGGGCAAAAACAACGCACCTCGCTGGCGGGGGTGATGATTGACGAGGTCGACATCCTGCTGTTCGACGAACCGCTGGCTAACCTCGACCCCGCCACCGGCAAGAAAGCCATCGAGATCATCGATGACATCCACTGCGATGCCAGCAAGACGGTTCTCATCATCGAGCACCGCCTGGAAGACGTGCTGCACCGCGATGTGGATCGCGTGATCATGCTCAACGAGGGACGCATCGTGGCTGACCTGAGCGCACATGATCTGGTGTGTTCGGACCTGCTGCGCCAGAACGGCATCCGTGAACCGCTCTACATCACTGCCCTCAAATATGCTGGCGCCAGCGTGACCTGTGATATGCAGCCCGGCTATATCACCACCCTCAAAACCAATTCCGCCGGCGCGCACTTGCGCGCCTGGTATAAAGCCATCCAACCCGCCCCGCCCCGCAACCCCCACCCCTCCATCATCAGCATGGAGCATATCTCCTTCTCTTATGATGGGGTGCGTCCGGTGCTGCAGGATATCAACTTCGACATCCGCGAGGGCGAGATGGTCTCGCTGGTGGGCAAGAACGGCGCCGGCAAATCGACCCTCTCCAAACTGCTATGCGGTTTCGAGAAGGAAGATCAGGGCATCATCCGCTATCGCGGGGAGGATATGCACGACAAGACCATCAAGGAACGCGCCGAGCTGATCGGGCTGGTGATGCAGAACCCCAACCAGATGATCTCGAAAGCCATGATCTACGACGAGGTGGCGCTGGGGCTGCGCCTGCGCAATGTGCCCGAAGAAGAGATCACCCCGCGCGTGGAGAAGGTGCTGAAGATATGCGGGCTGGCGCCCTTCATCGAATGGCCGATCTCGGCTCTCAGCTACGGGCAGAAGAAGCGCGTCACCATCGCCTCCATTTTGGTGCTGGACCCGCACATCCTGATCCTGGATGAACCGACCGCCGGGCAGGACTACCGGCATTACACCGACATCATGGAATTCCTGGTGGAGATCAACAAGCTGGGCGTCACCATCATCCTGATCACGCATGACATGCACCTGATGCTCGAATACACCCCACGGGCTATCGTGCTGGCGGGTGGCAAATTGATCGCCGACACCGCGGCTGCTTTCGTGCTGACCGACCCGCAGGTCATCGAAGAAGCCAACCTGAAGGAGACCTCGCTCTTCAACCTGGCGCACATGGCGGATATCGCGGATGGCACGGCTTTCGTGCAGGGCTTTATCGACTATGAAAGGAAACTGAAGAACCGATGAGCATCAAGATGAAGCTGTTCTCGTATAACTCGGTGGATACCCCCATCCACCGCCTGTCGGGCTTGACCAAGCTGATCTGCTTCCTGTTCCTGACCTTTGCGGTGATGTATTCCTATGACCTGCGCGTGGTGCTGCTGGTGATGCTGTTCTCGATCGTGGTGCTGTGGGTGTCGCGCATCCGCTATGCGCAGATCCGCAGCATGATCATCTATGTGCTGATCTTCATCGTCACCAATGCCATCATCTCGTTCTTCTTCGCCCCCGAATTCGGGGTGGAGATCTACGGCACGCGGCATGAGATCGTGAAGCTGTTCGGGCACGTGTATCTGACCCAGGAGCAACTGCTGTACCAGGTCACCAAGCTGTTCAAATACGCTTCCGTCATCCCGCTGGGCATGATCTTCTTGCTGACCACCAACCCCAGCGAGTTCGCCTCCTCGCTAAGCGGGGTAGGCGTGCACTACAAAGCTTCGTACGCGGTGGCGCTCACGCTGCGCTACTTCCCCGACATCCAGCGCGACTACCGCGATATCAGCCTGGCGCAGCAGGCGCGCGGGCTGGACCTGTCGCACAAAGCCAAGTTCATGGACCGTTTCAAGAACGCGCTGCTGATCGTGATCCCACTGATCTTCTCGACGCTCGAGCGCATCGAGCTGATCAGCAACGCCATGGACCTGCGCGGCTTCGGCAAAGGCAAGCAGCGCACCTGGTACACCGCCAAGAAATTCAGCCGCGACGATTATCTGGCGATGCTGCTTTCGGCGCTGATCTTCGGCGGCTCGCTGTGCGTATCGGCTTTCCTCAACCACAGCCGTTTTTACAATCCCTTTATCTAGGAGCAAGCCATGCAAAAACCCATCCTGGTATTCCAAACCGATTTCACCTATAAAGAAGGGGCGGTATGCGCCATGTATGGCGTGGTCAAGAGCGTGGATCGCGAGCTGGAGATCATGGACGGTACACATGAGATCCCGCAATATGATGTGTGGAGTGCCTCTTACCGGCTGTACCAATCCATGCGCTTCTGGCCCAAGGGCACCATCTTTGTTTCGGTAGTGGACCCCGGGGTGGGCACCGCGCGGCGCGCTTGTGTGGCGCTGACGGCGGATGGCTACACGGTGGTCACGCCCGATAACGGCTCGCTGACGCACCTGAAGCAGTGGGTGGGCATCAGGGCGGTGCGCGAGATCGATGAGCGGGTCAACCGGCTGGTGGGCAAGGGCACCGAACGCACCAGCGTGTTTCACGGGCGCGACCTGTTCGGCTACTGCGCCGCGCGGCTGGCGAGCGGCATGATCGATTTTGAAGGAGTGGGGGCGGCATACCCGGTGGAGGAGATCGTGTGCCTGCCGATCATGGAGCCGCAAATGGAGCAAGGGAAGGTGCGCGGCATCTTTGAGATCAACGACCCCAACTTCGGCAACCTGTGGAGCAACATCCCCTTGGAGCTCTTCACGCAGGCGGGCTTCAATTATGGGGATAGGTTACTGCTGACCATCCGGCATGCGGGAGAGGTGGTGTTCGCGGAGCGGGTGCTGTTCCAGCAGTCCTTCGGCTTTGTTGCCAGGGGCGAGCCGATCATCTACAACAATGAACTGATGCGCATCGGGCTGGCGGTGAACCAGGGCAGCTTCTGCCAACAATACGGCATAGGCTTCGGGGCGGACTGGCAAGTGCAGTTCGAGAAGTAGGGAAAAAGTGTATGGAAGCAGCCCTCCGGATGAGGACGGTTGCTTTTTTGATGGGGGGAGTTGACAAAACTTGACAAAAGTTGACAGCAAATGGGGTGCAAGCGGGGATTGGATCCTGAGGAACGAAGGAGGGGTTCCGGTATTGACAGGTTGCAGGAGGAGCAGGAAGCCCTATAATGAATGGGGGATGACAAAGGGGCAGGATGAGCGAAGACGATTCGTTGAGTGAAAAACAAGAAAACGCCATCGAACTGATGCTGAAGGGGTTGAACGACAGCGAGGTGGCGGAGCGGGTGGGGGTGAGCCGGCAGTGGGTGAACACCTGGCGCAATCATGACGTGCTGTTCATCCGGACGCTGAAAGAACGGCGCCGCATGCTGCGGGAGGTGCACTCGCACCAACTGGAAGAGCTGGTGGAGGAAGCGATCGAGGTGGTGCGGGAGACGCTGGAGGGCGAGAACGGGCAACTGCGGCTGAAGGCAGCCATGTACGTGCTGAGGATGTCGGGGCTGGAAGAGTATATGAAGTCGGAAGATCTGAGCGAGGAACAAACGGTGCAGGAGGCGCTGA
>JAAZNC010000080.1 GCA_012798455.1 Chloroflexota bacterium
GTGGCGAAATCAAGCAGGATGCGCAGGGTTTGCAAGTCATTGCCATGCCCGTAGCCCTGGTATGCCAGGGTGGAATCGGCGTAACGGTCGAGAATGACGATGTACCCTTCTTTCAATTTTGGTTTGATAACCTCTTCCACGATCTGAGCGCGCGATGCGCAGAACAGCAAGGTTTCGGTGCGTGGATTCATTTCTGTATTTTTTAGATCCATCAAGATAATACGAATCTGGTCTCCGATATCCGTTCCCCCCGGTTCTCTGGAGAAAAAGACTTTATAGCCTTTCTTCATCAGAAAATCTGCCAGCAGGTGGATCTGTTGGGTCTTGCCGCTTCCGTCTGGTCCTTCAAGGGTGATGAACATGATCTTTACTCCCTGAAAATTCGTACATGCCGGTTGGGTTCCTTGCCATAGGAATGGGAGGTCAAATCCGCTTCCCGTGCCAATTCATGTTGAATACGGCGCACTTTGGCTGACGCTGGTGCCAGGTCGACCCAGTGTTTGCCAGCTTGCACTGCGTCAATGGCATTTTTCACCTCCTGGCTGATACGGTCATAATTGAGCGGTTTCCCGGAGGAACCACTCAGACGGAATATCTCCGCCAGCGCCTGTTCCATTTGATTTTCAGAATTGGCTCGCAACACGTAAATAGGAATGCTTTTTTCTTCCGCCATGACGATGGGTTTTTGACGGCTGCGATAATAAGACTTCAATGTGATGAACACATCTGCTTCCTGCAGATCGCGCACCACGTTAGCAGGCAATCCAAGGCGGCGAATGGCTTCGATCAACCGGTTGCGGGCTACCCCAAAGGGATAGATATTCATGGAAGGTAACAGAGATTGCGATTCTTTTACAACAGCAGGTGTATAGGTTTTGGCAGGATATGCCACCTGATGTTCCTGTTTCCCGTAGGTTCCATTTCCATTTTGCCTGCGCAATCCCTGTGATTGTTGCAAGGCGGTTTCGGTATGTACTTGAGGCTGTTGGATATGGATCTTGCCACTTTTGTCACGGCTGCGAACCTCGGGCTCGAGTGGATAACCGCGCACTAATGCATCTACCGCGGCAGCCACGTCTGGATGAATGACCAACTGTTTGCGATCTTGGATCTCGATCAACACGTCAAAAGTCGGAGGGGAACGGCGTTCGAGCACAGTTTTTTGCGTGCCGCGCCGGCGTGCTTCTTCATCAGACAAGGTGACCGCTTCAATGCCGCCCACCAGATCAGATAAGGTAGGATTGAGCAACAGGTTTTCCAACGTTCTTCCGTGGGCGGTGGCGATCAACTGCACCCCGCGTTCTGCGATGGTGCGGGCTGCCAGTGCTTCCAATTCGCGACCAATCTCATCGATCACGATCACTTCGGGGTTATGGTTTTCCACGGCTTCAATCATCACTTCGTGCTGAAAGGAAGGATTGGAAACCTGCATACGACGGGCACGACCAACCGCCGGATGAGGGACATCCCCATCCCCGCCGATTTCATTTGAAGTATCCACGATCACCACGCGGGAATTTTCTGCGCGGATGCGGGCTGCTTCACGTAGCATGGTAGTCTTGCCGATGCCGGGTCTGCCCAGCAGCAAGATGCTTTTTTCTGATTTGATCAGGTCTTCGATGATATCGATGGTGCCATAAACTGCCCTACCCACCCGCAGGGTGAGCCCGATCACGTCGTTTTTTTTATTGCGTATAGCCGAAATACGGTGCAGGGTACGTTCAATGCCGGCGCGATTATCACCATCAAATTCACCAATGCGAGAAACCACATTGGCAATGACCTCATGCGTGATTTCTTTGTCGCTGAGATCCAATTCATGGTCGATATAGCGTGCTACTGGGATGCGCCCAAGATCCATAATGATCTCAAGCAGATCATTGCTCTGGTTTTCGTGATTGAGGACTCGGGTAAATTCGGAGGGAAGAACCGACAGCAATGCTGGTAGATCGTCAGTAATATTATTTTGCTTCATCGTCATTTGCCTATTATCTCATGATTCAAAAAGACTGATTACAGAAAATCATTAAAAACTAAGGATGGGAAAATGGTGTAGAAGGTTTTGCAATTCCTCGTTCTTCCAGAAAATCTGCGTTTTGGAAATTTTTTAACGGGTTTAACACAGTCAAGTTGCGCACCATGAAATGTTCCTCCCCGGAAAGTAGATGAGCATGCTCATCCAGAAACACTGTATCCAAGGGATGGTGAATAGATTCGCTAATCAGGATGGTATTAAATATCCTGCTGATTTCTCTCAGCAATGTGCCCAACAATTCGTACTGATGGGATTGACCGTTCTCCAACATAGGCATGACGACAGCACGATCAGTGAAATAACGGATACGGGCAATACCACTGCACTGTCCACCGGGATTATTTAAAACGAGATGGAACACATCTGAAAAATTCCAGCTTTGCAACGAACTTTCCATGGGAGAGATAAAACGGGAGTAGAAGGAAGAGATCAAGCCCTGGTGTTCATCTTTAGCATAATTCCAACATTCCCCGGCAGAGGCAGGTGGTGGGATATGATCCAACCACCATAATTTTTGCACGCTGTAGGTATGGAAGGCATTGGAACTCAGCAAGGTATATTGATCTGATCCAACCGGGACATTAGCCAGCAGGTGACACTTCCCAACACTTCCCGATGCATGACTGAGGGCATCGAAAAGAATGTGCGGTAAGTTGCGCTGGCAGGAAAACCCATAAGAGAGCGCGGCGGAATTGCTGCCATGCTGCACCTGAGCGTATTCCTGCTCATTGCCGTTCTGGATGCGAAAGGAAAAAGAACAATCCTTGGATGAGGAAGCGCTCTTGATGAAATCAAAAACTGGATTGGTAACCGTTCTTAAAAAAGAACGTTCTGTATCGAAACACAGAACGTTCTGCGCATTCTTCAATGCCAGTGGGATATCCATCAGACCGAATGGCTGGATGTCTATGAGACCACCTCCAGGAAATAGCGGTGGAAGCGTGCATCCTCGGTCAATTCGGGATGGAAAGATGTTGCCAGCAGATGTCCCTGTCGGGCTGCGACGATCTTTCCGTTAGGGAGGGCGACCAGGGTCTCGACATCTTTGCCGACTGATTCGATCAGCGGTGCCCTGATAAAAATGCTATGAAAAATAGGGGTTTCAGCGCTAACGGTTTTCAGAGCAGGAATTTCCAGATCGATCTCAAAACTATCCACCTGCCTGCCAAAAGCGTTGCGCTCAACCTGAATATCCATCAGCCCCAATAAAGGTTGTTCGCGGTGGGCATCTTTGGATAAGAAGATACTGCCAGCACAGGTGCCCCACATGGCATGTTCTTTTCCGAACTGTCTCAATGGTTCTAGCAATCCAAAATCTACCGCCAGTTTGCCGATAGTGGTCGATTCACCGCCTGGAATGATCAGACCATCCAGAGCATCCAACTGCTGTGGGAGGCGCACTTGAACGGAATCAACGCCCAGACGTTGCAGCATAACCTGATGTTCAAGGAAAGAGCCCTGCAGGGCAAGTACCCCGATCTTCACCAAGACCTACCAGCCGCGATCTGCGATCAGTTCTTCCTGTGGAATATCGGATACCTGGCGTCCCACCATAGGTTCACCCAGGTTGCGGCTGACTTCAGCCAGAATCTTGGGATCGTTATAGTGGGTGGTGGCTTTGACGATGGCAGCTGCCCGTTTAGCAGGGTCGCCGGATTTGAAGATACCAGAGCCGACGAAAACACCATCTACGCCAAGCTGCATCATCAAAGCAGCATCAGCGGGAGTGGCAATGCCTCCGGCGGCAAAATTAACGACCGGCAGCCGTCCCAGTTCACGGGTTTGCATCATCAGTTCATATGGCGCACCCAATTCTTTGGCGAAAGCCATCACTTCTTCTTCGGGTAAATTTTGCAGTTTGCGGATCTCACCCAGCACGCGGCGGGCATGGCGCACCGCTTCAACCACATCGCCAGTGCCGGCTTCACCTTTGGTGCGGATCATGGCAGCCCCCTCACCGATACGGCGCAGCGCTTCGCCGAGATTGCGGCAGCCACACACAAAAGGCACTTTGAAAGCATGTTTGTTGATATGGTGCTCCTCATCAGCAGGAGTAAGCACCTCAGATTCATCGATATAATCAATGCCCAGGGCTTCCAGGATCTGCGCTTCAACGAAATGACCAATGCGCGCTTTCGCCATTACTGGGATAGAAACCGTATCCATGATCTTCAAGATCAGTTCAGGGTCACTCATACGCGCTACACCGCCTTGGGCGCGGATATCAGCAGGGACGCGTTCCAGCGCCATCACTGCCACTGCTCCGGCTTCTTCTGCGATCTTGGCGTGTTCGGGTGTTACCACGTCCATGATCACGCCACCTTTCAGCATCTGAGCGAGCCCGACCTTTAGTTTAAAGGTGCCTTTTTCTTCAGCTCCCATTTCGAAAAACCTCCAATAATCAAAACTCTTGCAATCCCATTCTACCACGCAAGCCAGCTACGGAAGGTGCAGAAGTATAGCAGATTCTTCCTGATAATTGTTTCACGTGAAACAATTATCAGTGGGAGTGGTTTCCATGTTTCACGTGAAACAATTTTTCCTCGAATTCGATTTATAATGGGAAATCGTCGAGGTAAATATGGATGTCATTCAATTAGAGCATGTTTCATTTCAATATACAGGCGGCTTTGCGCTCAAGGAAGTAGATTTCCGGGTGCAAAGAGGGGAAGTATTTGCCCTGTTGGGACCCAACGGCGCCGGCAAGACGACCACCATCCGCTTGATCAATGGGTTACTGAGAGCTTCCAGTGGCAGCATGCATGTGCTGGGGTTGGATCCTTATCAAGATGGGGTAGCCATCCGTCGTAAAAGCGGAGTGTTAACCGAGACACCAGCGTTGTATGACCGCCTGACCGCCCTGGAAAACCTGCATTTCTTCGGAAAATTGAATGGAATGCAGCCAGATGATCTGCAATATCGCATTCAGGAACTGCTGGATTTCTTTGATCTATCTGCTCACGCTCGCCAGCGGGTGGGTACCTTCAGCCGCGGTATGCGCCAGCGTTTGGCGATCGCGCGTGCCTTGCTGCACCGTCCGGAACTGCTTTTCCTGGATGAGCCGACCTCGAATCTTGATCCTGAAATCGCCCGCCAGGTACAAGACCTGATCTTGCGTGTCAAGAAGGAGGAGGGTTGTAGTGTGGTGATCTGTACCCATCGGTTATATGAAGCAGAGCAGGTCTGTGACCGGGCTGCTATCTTGCATAAGGGACAGTTGCTGGCGCAGGGAACACTGGGCGAACTGCGCGAAGCAGCCCAGATTGCCAAGAAGGTGCATATCCAGTTGCAAGAGGATATTTCGCAGACACTGTGGCTGCAATTGATAAAATTGCCTGGTATAGAAAATGGTGAACAAAGCGGTGCGCATTCGCTCACGCTGAACATGCTGGATTATGAAGTGGTTCCCGAGATCCTGAAATGGATGGTAGTACATGACCAAGCGGTACTTTCTGTGATTCCGGAACAAGCTTCGCTGGAGGATATCTATTTTGAACTACAGAAACGGGTGGAGGTGAAAAATGAACATTAAGAATGCCATGACCATCGCCCAAAAAGATTGGCTGGAAGTGCGTCAGAACAAATCTGCGATGATCTCGATGATGATCGTGCCGCTTATTTTTATTGTCTTCATCCCACTGCTGATCACGCTGGTACTGCCCATGGTGTCGGGTGGGGTGGAAAGCTTCACCAATGATCCCGATATGCAGGTTTTCTTCAGCACGATGCCTGAAGCTATGTCGCGCTTCTTGCAAGGTATGGATGCCAAGCAAGTCATGATTGTGACCACCCTGGGGTATATGTTCGCGCCTATGTTCCTGATTGTGCCTTTGATGTTTTCTACTACCATCGCTGCTGAATCTTTTGCAGGAGAAAAAGAGCGGAAAACGCTGGAGGCGCTGCTTTACCTGCCTATCAGCGACCAGGAATTGTTCACCGGAAAGGTAATGGCAGCCGGTTTGCCCGCCATCGCGGTCACCTGGATGTGCTTTTTCCTCTATACTATCATTGTGAATGCTATCCCGTATGCCAGCTTTGGACGACTGTGGTTCCCTTTGCCGGTCTGGTGGGTGCTGATCTTCTGGGTATCACCGGCTTTGATCGCTGTGAGCATCTCATTGACGGTCATGATCTCTATCAAGGTGCAGACATTTATGGGTGCTTATCAGACCAGTTCTGCGGTAGTGCTGATCGTGGTGGTGTTTTTCATCGGTCAGATCACCGGTATATTGTTCCTTAGCCCACTGGTAGCGCTGGTGATGGGTGTGGTATTCTGGGTTATCACGGCAGTCATCGGAAGGATTGCTGTCCATTCATTCAGCCGACAAAAATTATTAACGAATTAGATAGGGAGAGGAATTATGAAGATTGACGGTCGTATAAATCAAAAAATAAGCGTGATATTGCTTGTTCTCATGATCGCCGGATTGCTGATGGGATGTGCAAAAGCAGTTGTGCCGGTGGTCAATCAAATGGATCTCTCTGTCACTGCAGATGCGAGCAATACTAAGAAAGTGGTTGTCTTTTACGATGATGATCCGGCGGATCAATGGAATTATGGCAAATTGTATGCCATCATGGTGCGTAACCTGTTGGGGCATTTCCGTACAGAAGTGACCCTGACGGATGTGGGAGAATACCAGGCGGGTTTGTTGGCTGATTATGAAGCTGGTTTCTATATTGGAAATATCTACGATTATCCATTGAGCGATGCTTTCTTGCAGGATGTGATCAATTCTCAGAACCCCTTTTTGTGGATGAATTCCAATATCTGGCAGCTTTTTAAAAATGAGGAATGGGGTGCGCAACAAAAATTGGGATTCCAATTTATCGAGTCCGACATTATCAACCCTGCTATCAATATCCTTTACAAAGGAACAGAACTGCCCCGTCTGGAATCGGATGTGTATTTCAACCTGGTCAGCATCGAGACAGGTTCACGATGTGAAGAACTGGCAACCCTGCAGATCAGCGGTTCCCAAGACCAGCCTTACGCTATTCGTTGCAATAGTTTCTTTTATATTACGCATAATCCCATGGCAAATTTCTATGCTAGCTACTTGGTGTTTGCCGATCTTCTGCACGACCTGCTGGACACCGCTGTGGTTGAATCACACCGGGCACTGGTGCGATTTGAAGACCTCACCCCTGGTAATGTTAATTATGATGTGATCCGGGAACAGATCGATTTTCTTTATAAGAAAGGGATTCCTTTTACTTTTGGTGTGATCCCGGTTTATACCGATCCGGAAGGGGTGTGGGGGGAAGCGGGTAAGACTGTTTATCTATATGAAGATTTCACCCTGCAAGAATTGATCAATTACATGATCGAACACGGTGGAACACCTATTATGCACGGCTATACCCACCAGCATGATTCTATCACGGGAGTGGACTATGAATTCTGGAATGGGAAGACCGATAAACCCTTTGTAGAAGATGATTATGACTGGGCACTGGAACGGATCGATGCGGGCATCGCACAGTACGAAAAAGCATTGGGATATGTCCCTGTGATCTGGGAAACGCCCCATTATTCCGCTTCTCCCAATACCTATTTTGCGCTAGCAGAGAGGTTTGATGTGGTTTATGAACGTATCATGGTTTTTAATGATTCGAATATTCCGGCGGCGGGTAACGGGATTGATTACACCAACATCCCATATGTTGCACAAACTTTTCCTTACCAAATTTTTCAATCCTTCTATGGATTACGCATTCTACCGGAAAATCTGGGGTATCTTGAAGAGGGTGGGAGTGACGAGTTTGGGGTTCCTCCCACGCCGGCGGGAAAAATGCAGTTAGCCAAGATGTACTCCGTGGTGCGAGATGGTACGGTTTCATTCATGTTTCATCACTGGCAGCCTTCCCAAAATTTTTACGATACCATCAACGGGTTGGAAGAGGCGGGCTATACCTTTATCGGTGTCGAACAACTGTTGCAGGAAGCACCTCCACTATATAAATAATAGTACAATTGTTCTATGTTTTGATTGTGTACAGTGGTTTATTCCGACTGCTCCGCTTCCACAAATCCGACCGCATAGCTTTTTTCTTCGTCCATGATGATCTTCAGATGATTGTCTTTGCGATAATCCCTGATCGCCAACAAGCGTAAATTATTCATCAACCCTTCATCAGCATTGATAAAATCTACCAGATGGTTGGGCGCATGCTGGAAGAAGGGCTTGTGAAAAATATTTTCTGGGTCATCCAGCAAGATCGCCAGCGGATAGATCTGTGCTTCCAGCAGATCCTGGAAGAAATGTGTTCCGAGAGAAGGTTCGGGCGCTGCACCGATATCCTTACCGGAAAGCTCGATCAGAGCGGCGGTGTTGAAAATATCGCTATATGCCACCGGTACCCCCAGGTCGGTGTTGGTACTACCCCAGCGACCGGGACCGATCAGGACATATCTTTTTTCTTCCATCTTGGCATTGACCTGCCCGATGGCGCGTGCCAGTTTGTAACGACTGCTATCATCCAGTTTATAGTATTCTTCAGGGGGTACAAATAAGGCATAAGTAATATTGGAAATGGTGCCCTGTGGAACCATGAAATAGGTGGAAAGGAGAATATCTTTTTCTTCCAGATTAGCCGGTATCTGGTCTTCGACTCCATTAGAAAGATGGCTTTGCGGGCGACATTGCAAAATGGTGTACTGGATGGTTGGTTTTCCGGGTTCCGGTTCATCGATATTGAGCGTGAATTCAAGATCCACCGGGGCGCTGTAATTCATCTCCAATTTTTGTAAAATCTTGCGCATGCTGATTGCCAGATTGGTGCGACGCAGCAACTCATCAAAGGTTAGCACAATGCGCTGGCGGTCTTTTTCCATCAGGCGGCTGTGCATGGGGGCGAAATAACCATCTTCGCGCAACTGGGCGATGTATTTCAATGGGATGTAATCACTACCGATCACATCGTGGATGGGCAGGGTCTCAAATGTATTTTTCTTGATGTTAATGAGATCCACATATTTTTGCGAACAGCGCTCCACGGTTTGAAAATCGGGCACGGGGCGCAATAACGGGTGACTGAGAGCGATCAAACGCGGGTAATCATTTCCGACCCGATCCACTGCACGTGTTCCCAACCCCCACACCAGACGCACGAAACCATCTTCACGACGAATTTGAGGAGCCCAGCGGTAGAGATTGCGGCTAAATGCCACTCCGGCTGCGTCAGGCAGATAGTAATCTTCAAATCGTTCTCCTTCCACTTTCATGATGAGGATTGCCATGCGTTCATCGTAATCTTGTAGTCCTTTTTTTCGGCGATATAAAAGGGCATTGGGATTCAATGTAGAAGCCCATACGCGTGTGATCGCCTGGGTCAATGCCACCAAATTCTTTTCATAACTGCCTTGGTTCGGCAGGAAAAAACTGTCGTATTTACCGGCAAAGGAAGTACCAAATGAATCTTCCAGTAAACTGGAAGAACGCACGATCAGGGGTGCTTTGCCCACATTCTGCAAGACCACTTCCAGTTTTTCCAGGATATCGGTGGGAAAATTCCCTTTCAGAAAATCTTCCACAATCTTGGGATAATCTTCGCGCATCTGTTCTTCATTTTTATATTTTTGATCATTCCAGCGCTCGAAGCGGTTCATGGTGATAAAGGAATACTGTTCGTTGGAGCCGATGAAATAATATTCCGGTTTGGCTAACAGTGGTTTGAGATCATCATCCAGCTCATTTTGCAGAATGCGATGTGCCAGTAGCATCCCGGCAGCTTTTCCGCCGATGCGACCGGTGCCGATCTTGTGCTTGCGAATTTCAGAGAGGTCCTGAATGGTGAACCAGCGTTTGGCGATATTGATGTAAGGCAATTGATCGCTGATCATGGTGCGAATGAGTACCACGATGGATTCCTCGAGGTGATGGTAATAGGCTTTCTGCTCTTCAGGTGGTAGCCTGAGAATGGACCAGGCATGTTCAAAAACCAGTTCCTGGGGAGCCAGTTCGGGATTGAAATCGATGGTGTGGCGATCCGTGTTGATGCCACGCTCCACCAAAACGCGGGTGACGATCTCTTGGAACAAGTCATAGGAAAAATGCTGGCTGAACAGGAGATCGGTAAGCTGATCGCGCACACGGGTGGTTCTTTTTTCCCAGACATCTGCTGCTTCTTCTCCGACCGGGTTATTGACCCCTTCACGTGCCTGAGATTGAATAGCTTTTTCGCGTACTTCGGATTCAAAATCGACCTGGGTGATAATATTGCGGCGGAACAACTCCTGGCGCATCTTGTGCCGGATGCGGTCGCTGAGGATAGGGTACTGCCCTATTGCCAGGTTGATGCTCATCAATCGATCAGTGGAATTAGAGAAATCCTGCATGCTGGGTTCACATCCTACATTTGATATGATGAAGAAGCTGGAAAAGGACAGTGGTTGAGGACAATAAATGTGCAGCCAGAAAGCTTCTTGATCTGTCTAGCGATTATAACAAAATGGATGGATTGGGGTTGATTACATAAATCCCGATTATCCGAGGTGCATTGGCATGATTACATGCAGATAAGAATCATCGCTGACCGGGCGAATCAACCCCGGGGTGTTGTCTGCATTGGTTTCGAGCACGGTATTGGGCGTGGCAATGACATCCAGCACATTCAGCAAGAAACTGACATTGAATGCGATCAGCAGTTCAGGACCATCAATATTGGCTTCCACTACTACCTCACCGGAACCTCGTTCCTCCGATTGGGATGAGAATTCCACGATGCCGGGACCCTGTTCTTGCGGTTGGATGTGCATGCGAATGACATTATTGCTTTCGCGGGCGATGATCTCAGCCTGGCGGCAGGCTTTTTGAAATTCGGTAGTTGTGATGGTAGTGCTGGTCTTGTAGCTGCGCGGGATGATGGCATTGTAATCAGGAAATTTACCATCGATCAACTGCGAAACCACTTCAGCATCCTTCAGATGGAAGATGACCTGACCGCGACCCTGCGGAACTACCATACTGATGGATTCATCACCATTGGTGGCAATGCGCGCCAATTCACTCAAAGAACGCGCGGGGATGATCACTTTTACGGGAGCAGCCACCGCAGAGGATAGGGATGCTTTCTTCACCGAGATGCGGAAGGCATCGGTGGCTGCCAGTGTGATCTCGTTGCTGCCGATCTCCATCATGACACCCTGCAGAACAGGGCGCGCTTCATCGGTTGAAGCAGCAAAACTGACCTGCTGTATCATCTCCTTAAAATCGGCGATGTTCAATTCCACACTGCTCTGCAGATCAGGCACCGGCATGGGAGGAAATTCCTGGGCATCGATGCCTTTGATGTCAAAGTTGGAAGTACCGCTGTGGATATTGAGGGTTTGTGTGCGGGTGTTTAAAGTGAGATCGACATTGTTGCCAGGCAGTGTGCCGATCAGATCGGAGAGGATTCGTGCAGGGATAGTGATGGAACCCTCTTCTTGAATTTGGGCACCGATCCACTTTGTGATGCCCAACTCAAGGTTGGTAGCTGACAACCGCAAACGACCCTCATCGGTTGCAAGCAGAATATTGTTCAATACTGGTAGAGTGCTGCGGGGGGAAACTGCCCGTGTGACAATACCTAGCCCATGGGCAAGCTGCTGCTGTGAGACTGTTAGTTTCATGCGATACTCCCTCCCGGAATGATATTGGATGTAAAAAGTATACAACGAGCGCACATAATTTTCCAGTCGAGAAGAAAGAATGCTGGTGAGGGTGAACAGGTTTTATCTGGTAGGCAAGAAATAAAAAAAGCCAGGCATATTTGCACCTGGCTTCAATTGATCCGTAAATATGGGTTAAATCCAGCCACGCAGTTGCATGGCATTCACTACGCGATTGATGGCTACCATGTAGGCTGCATCGCGCATGAAGACCTTTTCACCTGTGCTCATTTCATAAACACTCTTGAAGGCTTCGGTGATCTTATCATCCAATCTTTCAAGGACTTCGCGACGTGTCCAGTAGAAATTCATATCGTTTTGAACACCTTCAAAATACGAGACGGTAACGCCACCGGCATTGCACAGAAAATCAGGAATGACAAACACGTTGTTGCTTTTGAGCACTTCATCCGCTTCAGGGGTAGTCGGACCATTAGCGCCCTCGGCGATGATGCGCACCTTATCGCTGATCTGCAGCACGGTTTCGGCGTTGATCTGTCCTTCGATGGCAGCGGGGATGAGCACATCCACATCTTTCTGCAGCCATACAGAACCATCTTCGATCTTGTAACCGGCAGCTTTGGCTTTTTCTTTGTCAATGGTGCCGTACTGGTCGGTGATAGACTGCAGGAAAACTGCATCAATGCCATCGTCTTTGTTGACCACGTAAGAAGTGCGGTCAAAGCGATCCCAATAGGAGACGCACACCACTTTCCCTTTGAGCAATTCTTTGAAGCCAATGGCAGCATACTGGGCGACATTCCCGAACCCCTGAATAGCAGCTGTGCATTTGGAGGGATCCATTTTTAAGCGCAGCATGGCTTCGCGCAGGTTATATATCACGCCATAACCAGTAGCTTCGGTACGACCTTGAGAGCCACCCCCACCGACGGGTTTTCCGGTGATCACACCTGGGGTATATTCACCTGCCAACTTGGAATATTCATCCATCATCCACCCCATCATTTGCGGAGTGGTGCCCACGTCAGGAGCAGGCACGTCACGACGCGGACCAATCGAGCGCCACACCTTCTGTATGTAACCGCGGCACAGACGTTCCTTCTCACTCAGTTTCAATGTTGCAGGATCAACGATCACGCCACCCTTGGCACCACCGAGGGGGATATCGGCAACTGCGCATTTCCATGTCATCCATGTTGCCAGGGCGCGTACGGTATCTACAGTTTCTGAAGGGTGAAACCGGATGCCACCCTTGCATGGACCGCGCGCATCATTATGTTGCACACGAAATCCTTCGAACATTTTCATACTGCCGTCGTCCATGCGCACGGGAATGCGGAAATGAAATTCGCGCATTGGCCAACGCAAGAATTCGCGTACTTGTGGATCCAACCGTAACTGTTCTGCCACATGGTCAAACTGCTGTTGAGCCATCTTAAAGGCATTGGTTGTTTCATTCATGGTCGATTCTCTCCATGGTAAATTATTTAAGGCAAGCGCACCGGCTTTTTGTTCAAAATAAACCTTTAAATGCCTTATTTTCGTACCTTTAGTTTAAATGTTCCCCGCTTGCCGTCAAGGTGAAGAACCTCGCCAATCGAGATGATGTCTTACGGTATCTCCAAAATAATGGGACAGCAGGCAGATAATACCGCTACCTAGACAGTGCTTCTTTTAATAACTGGCGGATAAGCTGCGGATCGCCCTTCCCCTGGCAAGCTTGCATGGCTTGCCCGAACAACCAATTGAAAACCGTCTCTTTTCCGGCATGGTAACTGGCGACTTCATCAGGATTTTCGAGCAGTACTTGAACAACCACTTTCTCCAGTTCATCTTCAGAAGAGATCAACTGCAAGCCACTTTCTGTGATGATCTCATGCGCAGACCTGTCGCTTCGCAGCATTTCCTTGAGGATCTCTTTGGCGGAGTTCTTGTTGACTTTGCGCTGCTGGTGCAGTTTGATCAATTCCGCCAGGGCAGTGGGGGAGATCGTCAGTTCCTCAATAGATTGACCGCTTTCGTTCATCCAGCTAAAAATGTCCCCCAGTATCCAATTAGCAATGACACTGGCAGAGATATCCTGTGCGACGGCAGCAGTTTGCTCAAAAAAGAGACCGGTTGCTTTATCTTGAATGAGAGCATCTGCCTTATCTGCCGGAAGCGAAAATTCCAGTTGATAACGGGCGCGTTTTTCCACCGGTAGTTCCGGCATATTTTGTGTAACAGCATCTATCCAGGTCTGATCTACGATCAAAGGCGGCAGATCCGGTTCAGGAAAATAGCGATAATCATGGGCTTCTTCTTTGCTGCGCTGGCTGAAGGTTTTGCCCTGCACCTCATTCCAGCCCAGTGTTTCCTGGCTCACCTTGCCGCCCTGTTCCAGAATGCGCTGCTGGCGCTTCAATTCATATTCGATGGCACGTTCCATGGAATGGATGCTGTTGAGGTTTTTGATCTCTACGCGCGTGCCCAATGGGGCAGTTTCATTTTCGCGCATCGAAACATTGGCTTCAAAACGCATAGCGCCTTTTTCCATATCTCCGGTGGTGATACCCAGATAACGCAGCAGCAGACGCAGTTCCTGGCTGTAAGCGCGCACCTCTTCCACGGTATGCATATCGGGTTCGGTAACGATCTCCAGCAGGGGGATGCCGGCACGGTTCAGATCGACCAGCGAGAAAGATTCACCGTCATCATTGATATGATTCAACTTTCCGGTATCCTCTTCCAGATGAGCACGATGGATACGGATGACCTTTTCTCCTTTAGAAGTGGTGATGGGTATCCAGCCATCAAACGTGATGGGATATTCGTATTGGGATATCTGGTAACCTTTGGGAAGGTCGGGATAAAAATAATTCTTACGGGCAAAAATGCTGCGTTCGGCGACGCTGCAATGCAGTGCCAAACCGGCGCGAATGGCATATTCCACCGCTTGTTTATTGACCACTGGCAGGGTTCCGGGCATGCCCAGGCAGACCGGGCAGACCGCAGTGTTAGGTTGTGCCTGGGTGGGATCCACCACCTGGCAGCCACAAAACATCTTGGTAGTGGTGGATAGTTCTACATGGACTTCAAGACCAATATCGGTAAAATACTGCATGGTTCATCCCGGACGTTGAATTGTCCATGATTTTACCATCGCAGACAAAAACTGTTAGAGCGATTTGACGAATTGGTCGATTCTTTCCAGGGCTTCTTCAATCTGGTCTGAAGCAGTGGCATAAGAACAGCGCACGAACCCGCTGCCGGCTTCTCCAAAAGCGATGCCAGGTACCACAGCGACTTTTTTCTCCATCAGCAGCCTTTCGGCGAAAGTGGATTCATCCAATCCGGTTACGCTGACCTGCGGGAAGACGTAAAAAGCACCATGCGGTTCCACTGTGGGTAACCCGATATAGTTCAAGCCTTCCACGATCATGCGCCGGCGGTTGTCATACTCCTGGCGCATCTGTTCGACATGTTCTTCACAATCAGTGATGGCAGTGATAGCAGCGATTTGTGCCATGGTGGGAGCGGTCATGATGGTGTACTGGTGAATGAGCAGCATGCCCTGTATGAGATCAGCCGGGGCAGCCACGTACCCCAGACGCCAACCTGTCATGGCATAATCCTTGGAGAAACCACCAATCAAAATGGTGCGGTTGCGCATTCCGGGTAGAGCGGGGAAGCAAGTATGTTCCACCCCGTAGATCAAGCGATCGTAGATCTCATCCGAAATGACCAGCAGGTCGTGTTGTTCAGCAAGCTGTGCCAGTTCCAGCAGGCGCTCACGTGATGCCACTGCGCCGGTAGGATTATTGGGAAAATTGATCATGATAGCGCGCGTGCGGGGGGTGATGGCTTTTTTGATGGCAGCAATGTTCAGGTCGAAATTCTCTTCCATACAGGTCGGCACTTCCACCGGCACGCCACCCGCCAGGGAAACCTCAGGCTGGTAAGAAACAAAACAAGGAGTGGGAATGATGACCTCATCTCCATTTTCCAGAATAGCATTGGCGGTCAGATAAAGCGCCTCCGAACCGCCGACGGTGATGATGATCTCGTTGTAGGGATCATATGAGACACTGTACTTTTTTTGCAAGTGTTCGGCGATCACCTCTCGCAGCCTGGTGACTCCAAAATTGGAGGAATAGTGAGTTTCGCCATCCTGCAGAGCTTTTATGCCAGCTTTGAGAATGGGATCAGGGGTAGTGAAATCAGGTTCACCGATGCCGAGAGAGATGATATCTTTCATGGTAGCAGCGATATCAAAGAACCGTCGAATGATAGATGGATGTAATTTCTGTACTTTTTGGCTCAAGTATGACTTTTGCATCGCTGCTCCTTTAATAAATTGTTTTATTTTCCGAGAAAAAATTTCCTGTTAGTATACGTGAGGACGCACAGAAATACCAGCATCATTTTTCACGTGGTGAATGTAATAGAAGTACACAGAACTAGATCTCGATCCAGGAATTGTCGCCGATGTTCATCTGCTCGGCGCGCCCCTTGACACTGGCGTTACGCCCGATCAGGGAATTTTCCAATACCATTTCTTTAATGGAAGCCCCTTCTTCAATGATGGAATTGCGAATGAGGGCATTGCTGATCTCACAACTGGAAGAGATCGAGACATGCGGACCGATGACGCTGTTGGTGATCTGCGCGTCGGGGGCGATATACACAGGCGGGATGATGGTGATGCCGTTGCACGGTGCAATGTCGGCGGTGTTGTCGCGCCCGTGATCGAGCAGGTATTTGTTGGTCTCCAGCAGGGCTTCGGGTTTACCGGCATCCAGCCAGGTTTCGATGGTCTTGGTCTTGAACCTGGCACCATGCTCGATCATGATGTTGATGGCATCTGCCAGGAAAAATTCACCTTTCAAACTGATATCGCGTTCCATCTGTTCTTCGATGGCAGCCATCAGATCTTGCCCTTCGCGGAAATAATAAAAACCTACCACTACCAGATTGTTTCGTACATCCTGTGGTTTTTCGATCAAGCGGGTTATGTAACCCTCTTCATTCACTTCTGCCACTCCAAAGCGGCGCGGATCGGGGGTGGGTTTGACCCAGGCGATGCCATCTTCTTTTTCGTCTGCCAGGAAGGACAGATCGGTTTCAATGAGCGTGTCGGAAAATGCCATCAGCATAGGCCCCTTGAAGTGTTGTTTGGCAAGATAAAGTGCGTCAGACTGCCCGCGCATTTGCTCTTGCACGGCGAAATGCACGATCTTTTGCGGATGTTTTTCATGAATATAGGGTTCGATCTGTTCCCCCTGGTTAGGACCGATGATCAGAACATATTCGGCGTGTTCTCTATCCGGAACGCTGTTGAACTGGTCCAGTACATAATCCAGCACGGTTTTGCCGGCGACGTGGATGAGTGGTTTGGGTTTGCTCCAGGTGTGTGGGCGCATTCTGGTTCCCAAACCAGCCATGGGAACCGCGATCTTGAATTGGCTATTCAAAGAACCCTCCGTTTTGAAGTGGTTGCCTGATTTTACTGCAAAAACACCATTTTTAATGGTCACCTCAATTATACGAGCAGATGGATAAGCTTGCAGTGGCTCTTATCACGAAAAGTAGTGCAAAAGAGTTAAAACAAGAACCAGCTCAGCGCTGGTTCTGTTGAGGTGCCGAAGGTGGGAATCGAACCCACAATCCCGAGGGAACACGATTTTGAGTCGTGCGCGTCTGCCAATTCCGCCACTCCGGCAGTGATAGAGAAAGTATATCCAAATTCCAAATACCGGTCAAGTGGGAGCGGGTTTACCTGTTTCGGGTTAGAATTGAGCCAACCAAATAATTTGAGTTGGTCGAGGAAGTTATTATGAAAATAGGCATCATCGGATTACCCCAATCAGGCAAGACAACCATCTTTAACGCACTGACACGTGCTTCACAACCAACGGATCTTTCCTCGGGGAAGATGGAAATCCATACCGGCGTGGTGGATGTGCCGGATATACGGGTCGACAAGCTGGTTGAATTCTACCAGGCGCGCAAAACCGTGCGCGCCAAGGTGACCTATGTGGATATTGCCGGCTTGGGCAGCGGTGCCAAAGGGGAGATTTCCGGTTCACTGCTCAACCAGCTCTCGCAGATGGATGGTTTCATCCATGTGGTGCGCTGTTTCGAAGATGACAACGTGCCGCATGTGTTGAGCAGCATTGACCCGGCGCGCGATATCGCCAACATGGATGCAGAGCTGCTGCTGAACGATCAGATCAAGATAGAATCCAAACTTGCCCGTCTGCATGAAGACAGCCATAAAGGTGGGCGCGACAAAGGCGAGATCGAGCGGGAGACAAAACTGTTCGAAAAACTGAATGAGTGTCTGCTGCAGGAAAAACCGTTACGCCAGCTTGAATTCAACGATGAGGATGAGCGCCTCATGCAGGGCTATGGTTTTCTGACCCGCAAACCCATGCTGGTGGTGTTGAACCTGGCAGAAGGGCAGGCAGTTCCGCAGGTTTCCAATACTGGCAACGCATATAAAATGATCCCGCTGCAGGGCAAGATCGAAATGGAGATCGCCCAACTGCCGGAGGAAGAAGCCCAGATATTTTTACAGGAATATGGCATTGAGGAACCTGGTTTGAATCGCATGATCCGCGAATCTTACGAACTGATCGGCTTGATCTCTTTTTTTACCGCCGGGGAAAAAGAAGTGCATGCCTGGACGGAGCACAAAGGTGCCACCGCGCCGGAAGCTGCCGGCACCATTCACAGCGATATGCAACAGGGTTTCATCCGTGCAGAGGTCATTGCCTATGCTGATCTGATGGCAGCCGGTAGTATGGCAGAAGCACGCAACCACGGCAAATTGCGCGTGGAGGGTAAAAACTATGTGGTGCAGGATGGGGATATCCTGGAGATCCGCTTTAATATATAAATTGAAATAGTATTTAAATACAAAGAGATGGCACTACATTATCTGCCATCTCTTTTTTATAAATGGATATGCTATTCTTGTTCGAAGGTGACGGTGAGTGACATACCCCATTTCAGATGCGGTAGGTTATGCATGTCGACCATGATGCGCACGCTATACAGCACATCGCCCTGGTCCATCTTGGGATATACCCCGATTGAATCCACAGTTCCTGAGAAGATCACGCCGGGGTAAGCTTCTGCTTCGATGCTGACCGGCTGCCCTTCTTTAATGTTGACCACCTCCAACTCGGTCAGATCGGTGGTTTCTGCGATCCATTGAGCGGGGCTGGCGATGACGATCATGGGCTGCCCGGGGGATGCAAATTCGGATTCGTCAATATAGATTTCCATTACCTGCCCATCAAAAGGTGCTTTCAGAGTCATTTTTGATAGCTGTTCATCTACTGCACTCTGACTGACTTGTAAGCTGTCAATTTGGGCGGTCAGAGATGCCAGCATATCGGTATCGGGACCATCCTGACGTTTATCATATTCCATTTGGGCTACAGCCAGGGCTGCTTCGGCTGTCTGATAGGCATTGACGATACGGTCATGTTCCAGTTGGATTTCTGATTTGGCACGCACTTTTTCGTTATAGGTATTCTGGGCGTCTTTCAGGTCATCTTCATAGCGCTGGCGGGTGCTGTTATCTTCGTCCAGATCGAGATAGTCCTGCAGATCTGCCTGGGCGTCTTTTACATCCTGTTGGGCGTCGATGACATCTTCCTCGGCATCCTGCAGATCGTCCTGGTAGGCATCCTCATCCAGATCATCAAAATCTTCCTGGGCGGTATTGAAAGCTTCTTGGGCATCCATCAGGTTTTTCCAGGTGGTCTGCCTGTCCACCCCGGCATTTTGATTCAGGTCGCCCAGCGCTTGCTGAGTATCGATCAGTTCTACGGCGATGGATTTTTGTTGCGCTTCAAGCTGGGTTTGATCGCCGATTACCAGCAAAACGTCTCCGGCTTTGACGGTATCCCCTTTGGAAACACAGATAGAGGTGACTATGCCACCCGTCTCAAATGCCAGGGTAGCATCTTGCTGTGGGATGAGAATTCCTTCCGATACGACCGTCGAACTGACCACTTCTGCATTGAGTGGTTGTGCACTGGCAGGGATATCGCTTTGGCTCGCACAGGCGGAGAATACAAAGCTGCCTATGATGACCAGTGTTCCGATAAAGACCATTTTTTTCTTCATTTTGATTTCCTTTCCATATTGATCGAATTTCACGTTATTCATAAGCCAGCACCTCCCGAATGGTGAGCCGTGTGGCATTCCGAGCCGGCAGTAGACTGGCGATGATGGACATCAAGATCACCAGGGCAAACCAGATCAGGAACCCGGCAGGGTTGATGGTCAGGATTGCCGCCGATTTGAAAATAGCCTGGTTAACCATGTTTCCTAAGAGAATACTGACCGGGAATGAAAGCAGCGCCCCGATCACATAACTTACCAGTCCGGTGAACAAACCTTCATAAACTACCAGCTGAGAAATAGCTTTATCGTATGCCCCCACTGCTCGTAGAATGCCGATCTCGCTGGTGCGCTCCAACACGTTCAGGCTGAGGGTACCGCTGAGACCGATGCTGCCTACCAACCCCGTCAGGATGGCAAGGATCAACAACACACTGATGACCAGGTTGATCTTTTCCCCACTATCATTGATGATCACCTGCAGGGATGAAACTGTGTTCACATCATAGCCGCGTTCTCGGAAAGTGCCATTGACAGCATCTTCCATATTAAGAATGGATTTGAGCGAATGATCTTTGGTGACAAGCCGGTAACTATTGGTTTTCGACCAGTTTCCGGTCAGTTGGGTGGCAGTAGCATAGTTGATATAGGCACGTTTATCCGATAATCCAGTGTAATTATAGATTCCTACCACCTTGAATACCTCATCTTTTCCGGCGACCTTCAGGATGATAGAATCACCCGGTTTCAGATTGGGGAAATTTTGATAAAAATTTTCGTTGACCACGATAGTGTGATCTTCATCGTTGGTCACCCAGCGTCCGGTCTGCACCAAAGCGCCCAGCAGTTCGGAATCATCCGGCGGTGCTTCAATGCTCACCTGCTCCGATTCATCATCGGTTTCCAGAATGGCGGTCAGGGTTTTCCACCCTTCGGCATAGGTGATGCCATCGATCTGCTCTGAAAGCGGGATGATCTCATCCAGCGGGTAGGAGCGGTTGAACGTAACAAAGATATCTGCGGCACAGTAGTTCGCCAAAGCATGGATGTGCTCATCCAGCATGGCTTTCACATTGAAAACGCCGATGAAAATGCTTCCACCCAATGAGAGGGTGATGAGGGTCAGCGCCAACCTGCCTTTGCGACGGAAAGTATTGCGCATGGCGAGCAGCAGCAGCCCGTTGATCTCTTTTACTCCGTCCAGCAGTTTATCAAGGCGTGAGGTCTCGGTTTTCACCTCGATCAAATTGCTGTGCAATGCCTGCTGGACACTGGTGCTGGCACCGCGTTTGATGGGCATGATACAAGCCAGCACGGGAACCATAAAAGCAATTATGGCTTGAATGATGATCACGTAGGGAACGATCGGAAAACGGGTGGTGGTCATCTCTCCGTTCAATTGAGTGGCGATGCGGTTGGATAAGAAGTAAGCACTGAATGATGAAGCCGGAACAGCCAGCAAAAATGCCACCAACCCAAACAACAGCACCAGAACCGTATACATTCTCACGATATCACGCGATTGGGCACCGATGAATTTCATAACCCCAATCTGGCGGGTGTGTTCCGAGACGATAGCGTTCATGGTATTGATGACCAGGAAGCTGCCCAAGATGACGATTAGAATACCCACAGAATTCAAGATAGTGGTCACAGCATCGATGTAGTTGCTATAGGGATGTTGATCCGAAGTTTGAATGCGCTGGCTGTAAATGACTCGCCCGGTATCTTTGATCTTTTCCTGAACGGCTGTGGCAACTTGCTTCACATGGGATATATCGTTGGAATCTCATGTCACACTGATATAAAGGGTATTGAATCCGGGAGTGCTGCGAAAATAGGGCAGATCATCACTGTTGATGAAAGCATTACGGCGGTTGATGGTGTTTTCTACCCCGGCGGTATAATCCTTGACGATGCCGCTGATCGTGACGGTTCGAATGGTATCGTCGGATAGTTGGATCTCAAGCTCTCCACCCACCTGGATGTCAAAATCCTTGCGCGCTTCGGATAGGAGCAATAGGGTACCTTCCTTATTCGGGAATTTTCCTTCTACCAGGGTGAGTGCTTTCAAGGACTTTTGAGCAAAATCATCTACCGCGATCAGGTTCAAATTATCCCAACGCTGTTCTCCCACCACACGCGCCCGCACGACGATGGTCTTTCTACCATCTGCGCTTTGCACCTGTGCTATGCGGTTGACCGCATCGATCAGGTCTTGACCAAAAGTGTCGGTTTTGATGGTGATATTGGCAGGGATGGATCCCTCATAGGTTTTCTGCAAACTGGCAGGCAGGATAGTGCTGGTAACCTGGATCATGCCGATGGAGTAGACCCCGATAAAGATCGATGCGATCACCAAAGCCAGGCGAGCTTTGTTTTCCCAGAAATCAATCAGTACTTTTCGCCAGCGTGGCTTGATATGATTATTCTGCATGGCTGGACTTCCTTGATCTGGCTATGGTCTTCCGGTGCGCATGATTGCTATCTCCTACCACTCTTCCGTCCGAAAGGCGCAGGGTGCGATCGGCTTGTTTAGCCAGATCGTCATCGTGGGTAACCATGATGACGGTCTTCCCTTTTTTAACCAGATCGATAAAGATACCCAATACCATGGTGGCATCTTCCGAACCGAGGTTGCCAGTAGGTTCATCTGCGATCAGAATAGGCGGATCGTTTGCCAGCGCGCGGGCAATGGCGGCGCACTGCTGCTGACCTCCCGAAGCCTTTTCGGGTCGCTGGTGAGCCTGATCTTCCAAATTCACCGCTGCCAACAGGCGCAGAGCTTTTTTCTCGATCTTGGATAGATCGGTTTTGCCCAACAACTGCATAGGCAGCATCACGTTTTCCAGCAGGGATAATACCGGAATGAGCTGGTAGAACTGGAAGACGATGCCCAGATTCTCACCGCGCCAGCGGGCACGTTCATTTTCAGTAAAATCCTGGATGGGTTTTCCGGCGACCACGATCTTCCCATCAGTGGGTTTATCGATACCGGTGATCATATTCATCAAGGTAGATTTGCCGCTACCGGAGCGCCCTACTACGCAGGTGAATTCGGAAGAACGAAAATCAATGTTTATATCATCCAATGCAGTAAAGATACCGGAGGTCAGCAGGAAATTCTTGGTAACGTGCTGCAAACTGATATAAGCGGTTTTCTTTTTGGGTGTCATTTCTTTTTCGCTTTCTTTTCGGAAAGGACACCGTCGGAGAGCTGGTAGACCTTCGAGAAAGCTGTTAACAGGTTCATATTGTGGGTCACCATGAAAATGGTTTTGCCTTGTTTTTGTAAAGCAGAAAAGAGCTCCAGAATGGTCTGGCTGGTCTGGCTGTCCAGGTTGCCGGTCGGTTCATCTGCCACGATGATGTCGGGGTCGTTTGCCAAGGCGCGGGCGATTGCCACCCGCTGCTGCTGCCCGCCTGAAATAGCGGTGGGGTTTTTGTAGGCATGCGCGCCGATCTCGACCTGCTCAAGCAGGTGCAGAGCGCGATCAACGCTCTTTTTACCCTGGTAATTACCGCAGAAATCCATCACCAGGGTGATGTTCTCCAACAGGGTAAGCTGATTCAGCAATTCAAAGGATTGGTATACCATGCCGATATGGCGCCCGCGCCAACCATTGCGTTGATCTTCAGAAAGCTGGTGTATCTGCACTCCACCCACGCTGATGGAACCTGAGGAAAGTGTATCTATACCGGTGATCATGTTGACCAGAGTAGATTTTCCGGCACCGGATTTTCCAATCACGCCTACGAACTCCCCGGCAGCCACGTTGAAGGAGACATGCCTTAAAGCCTGCACATTCCCCGCCTGAGAGGGATAGATCTTGCTTATATCATACACTTCGATCAAATGCTTGTTCACAATTCTCCATAATGTGTATATAATATACACAGTGTCCAATATTATATACAATATCTATGTTACAACAAGGATGAGATTGCCAGTATTGTCAAATAATGGACTTGAGTATAGAAATGAGGATCAAACATGGATAAAATGGATCGCCGCAGGCAGCGCTCACGACAGATGATCACGGAGGCATTGCTGGATCTCTTGATGGAAAAGAAGTTCAATACCATTACCATTCAGGAGATCACCGATAGAGCTAATGTTGGGCGTGCCACTTTTTATCTGCACTACCGCAACAAGGAAGAATGCCTGGTGCAAATGTTGACCGGTGGTTTTGATGCGCTGGTGACGGAGATCGACCAGATGGCGGGTAAGAATGGTCGTGATTTTGTTGATACCTTGGAGAAGGTATTTCAATATACCAGCAAGAACCGCAAGCTGTATTTTGCGCTGCTCAGCGATAATCCCAAAGCCAATATCATGGGGGATGTACAGGCTTACATCAGGGAGAAAATGATCAGAGCCATTCCTATTCCGCCAGGCATCCATGCAGTACTACACGAAGCGATCAGCGTGAACCTGACCGGTTCTTTGATCGCGATGGTATTGTGGTTGTTGAAAGAGGATCCGCCACTTACACCGCGGCAGGCAGCGCGCATGTTTGTAACGTCTTCAATGTATGGTATCAGTTCGATGAGGACTTTTAACTTAAATGAGGAATCGACTGCAAAAGGGGCAGTTTGATCAGTTACGCAGCAGAATATCCAGATCGTTGAAATCCACTCGCGAGGTCATATCAATACTGACCGGTGTGACAGAGACCAGATTCTTCTTGATAAGCGTGTAAATGTCGCTGTCTTCAGGCAAATCATTGGCAATGATGATGCGGGAGGTGAAATGTCCTTCATCCTCCCACGTACCTTCCCGGATCACATAGGGGTTGTAATAGCGCCCATGCGACAGGCGTGTGATTTGCCAGGGAGTTTCGAGGGTGGCGTTGAAGGGTACTACCAGATTGAGCAGATCCACATCCGGCGGCATGTTCTTTTCCAGCATACGGCTGGCAAAATAACGGGTAAATTCCGCCACCACTGAAAAATCCAGATCGAAGAAAGTATCCCATTCTTCTTCCAGAATCTGATAAGAAGTAGCCAGGGCGGGGATGCCGAGTGATGCGGCTTCTATAGCAGCCCCTACCGTGCCGGAATAGGAAATATCGCTGCTCAGGTTTTCGCCATAGTTGATGCCGGAAACCACCAGATCCGGTTTGCGTCCCAACACCTCTAGCACTCCGTGCAGAACGGTTTGAGAAGGGGTGCCACCCACGGCGTAAACTTCCCATTCCTGACCGTGCACCATTTTCTTGCGGATTTCGATCTTGCCGTCTTCATGTCTGCCAAAGCCGCGCCCCATGGCAGAACAGTGTTCGCGCGGTGCGACCACCGTGACATATCCGATGGAAGTGAGCGCCTCAGCGGCTGCCCACAGACCGGGAGAGTCTATCCCATCATCATTGGTGAGTAAAATTTGTTTTTTTGTGAGATCCATTTCAACCTTACCGCGTTAATAAAATGATAGGAGCGGTGATCCGCTCCTATAAGGATGCCCCCGGCAGAATTCGAATCTGCAGCCTTTTGCTCCGCAAGCAAACGCTCTGTCCAGTTGAGCTACGAGGGCGAAGAAACTTAAGTGCGCATACTATACCGCAGCCACCGCGAATCGTCAAGGTGGCATATCAGGCAGACAATTTTTGGAGAATTACTCTTGCTCTTTTTGCATTTCTTCCAAAAAGACACTGGTGCGATGAGTGTTCTCTTCGATCGCGAGGAAAACAAAGATCAGCTCCCCGTAACCGTAGGTGACCAACCCTGTCAGGAGTCCGGTGACCAATGCGATCACGCCGGTGGTGATACCGGTCAACGCGCCATCATAAGCGCTATAGCCGAATAACGACCAGAAATTACCGTTGCTGATGGAGAGCACGATCAAGATGATGCCGCCCAACAATGAAAGGGCACAGGCTATGACACCCAGGATGCGGAAGATATTTGCCAGGGTTCGTAAGAATTTGAATCTTTTTTTCATACTTCCTCCAAAAAGAAATGAACTACTGTAATTATAGCTGGAATCTTGTGGGAGGCTGATTAAAAGCCAAACGCTAGGGTGAGGGGGGCACCCTAGCGTTTGGTGCTTATTTTATATCACGATTTGGCAAAACTTGTCAAGCACAAACGTGAATTAATTTTTGCCTTTGTGAGGCACTAGAGTTGGGCAATATGCTGTGTGGCACTGGCAAGCGTCTGGTTGGCGGCAGTGCGGTTGGCTTCGTTGTCGCCTCCGAACATGGCTGCCAGCTCATGCACTCGTGCATCTCCCAGCAGGTCGTCCACCTGGGTGATGGTGCGTCCGTTCAGCACCAGTTTGCGCACGTGGTAATGCTGCACACCATAGGCTGCCAATTGCGGAAGATGGGTTACACACAACACCTGGTGGGCGCGTCCCAACTGCCATAATTTTTCGCCCACGATGGCGCCGATCCTGCCCCCGATGCCCTGGTCAATCTCATCGAAGATAAGGGTGGGGATGGTGTCAGCTTCTGCCAGCACATTCTTCAATGCCAGCATCAAGCGCGAAGTTTCACCCCCGGAAGCGATCTTTACCAGTGGTTTCAACCCCTCACCCGGATTGGGGGCGATCAGAAATTCGACCTTATCGATGCCGCTGTCATCGAAATGCACCTTTTCTCCATCGGGTATTAATAAGCCATTTTCATCCGGAACATACTGGATATCTGCCTTGAAGCGGGCGCCTGCCATACGCAGGTCTGCCAGTTCCTGCTCGATCTTGTTGCCCAACTGCTGTGCATATGCTTGGCGGTTTTGGGAGAGGAGCATCGCTTTTTGTGCCAGCACTGCCAGCCGTTCTTTTTCGTCCGCTTCCAGTTCGGCAATACGTTCTTCGGCATGCGTGATGCGATCAAGCTGCTGTTTGGCGTTCTCCGAGAATTTCATGATATGGCTGATGGATGGGCCGTATTTCCTCTTCAATGAATTGATCAGCGAAATACGATTTTCAACTTGCTCAAGGCGTTTGGGGTTGTATTCGACCGTGTCGATATAATCCTGCAGCCCGCGTGAGATCTCATCGATCAGCACCAACACTGTTTCGCTCTGGGATGCCAATTCTGCCACGCTCTGGTCGATCTCAGCGATGCGCGCCAGAGCCTGCCCGACCTCCCCCATTTGTTCGATGGCGCCAGCGGCTTCTGCATCACTGCTTTCCAACAGAGTGGTGGCTTTCTGGCATAAGGTTGCCAGCTTTTCGGCATTGGCGAGACGGTTCAATTCCGCTTGCAGCTCGTCATCTTCGCCCTCCCTGAGAGTAGCAGCTTCAATCTCCTGGATCTGGTAATTGAGCAGGTCTTGCTGGCGGGCGGCATCCGTTTCGGCTTTGCGCAGTTCCTGCAACTCGCGCGCGATGCGCGTCCATTCGCGGTAGCTGTGTTTGTAATCTGCCAGCAGTTCTTCGTTGGAACAGTAGCGGTCCAGCAGATGAACGTGTTCTCTGACCTTTAAAAGGGAAAGGTGTTCCGATTGCCCGTGGATGTCCACCAGGTAGCTGCCCAGATCACGCAAAATGGAAATGGCAACACTGCGCCCGTTCACGCGTGCCACATTGCGCCCTTCCTTGCGCATTTCACGACTGAAGATGAGATCAACCTGTCCTTCTTCGTTCAGACCCTCTTCATCCAGTATATGCTGGATCTCAGCACGATTACTCTCGGGAATCTGGAAGACCGCTTCCAGATAGGCAGTGTCTGCCCCGCCGCGGATCATGGTGGAATCGGTTCTGCCACCTGTGAGCACTTCCAGCGCATCCAGCATGATGGATTTCCCAGCCCCGGTTTCCCCGGTGAAGGTGGTCAGACCAGCTTTGAATTCAAGGCGCAGTTCCTGAATGATGGCGAAGTTCTGGATGGTCAGTTCTTTCAGCATTTCTTTATCCGATATACAAGCCTCTGGTGCGGGCGCGCAGGGTGGTTGCCAAGATGATGGTGTAGCCAGCCTGCCAGATCAGCGGTAGAAAATGGCTGATCGAGATGGCACCCAGGCGGGTGTAGACATACAAACTATATAGATCGAGAATGATCAGCGGCAAACTACCCAGAATGGCGCTGACCAGCACCACCTGGCTCAAGCCGTTGGAATTCCTGCCGCGGGTCAGCTTCAACACCGCTTCACTGATCAACATACTTGCCAGCGGTGCCAGCAGCAGGGTGAAGAATCCCAAAAAGCGTGCTACGTAGCTGCCGAAGAAGGCAATGGCAGCACTGATCAGACTGGCGATCACATAATCAGTGATGTGAGCATTATCAAATTTCTTTTCCTGCCCGCGCACGCATTCTTTGCAGCGATAGCCGGTGGGGGTAAGCACTGCGCATGATGCGCAGATCGGGCGATCGCATTGGTTGCAGCGCAGATAGGTCTCGCGGTCGGGATGTTTATAGCAGGTCAGGACTTCGTCGTCCGTTGGGTTCGAGTGAGTTTGGTTTGTCATTGTTCTGTATTATAAACGCATGTTCTATTTTTCAAACAAGATCACACAGTTGGATTCTGTTTCATATAACGGTTCAGGTTGCGGTAGAAGAAACCGGGTCCGTGGAAACGGATGAAATGCACGTTCAAATTGCTGGCGGAAACACGCACGGCGTCTCCATCCAGCATTTTAACCGGTTCATGCCCATCGGTACTCAAGACTGCTTCATGCTGGGTATTCACGGTGATGGTGATGCAAGAACCCTCACCCAGGATGACCGCACGGTCAAATGAAAGATGAGGAGCCACCGGCACTATCAGGATGTTGCGGGTTTCAGGCGGCATGATAGGTCCGTTGACCGCCAGTGCGTAAGCGGTGGAGCCCGTGGCAGTGGCGGCGATCAAGCCATCGGCGACATAGCTTGCCATGGGATATTCATCCACACTGGCGTGAATGCGAATGGGTTTGACATCCCGCCCGCGGCAGACCACGATCTCATTGACGACCTGCCAGCTATCAAGCTGTTTGCCGGCGCGCAGGTGAGCCGCTTCCAGCATCATGCGTTGTTCCAGACGGTAATTTCCATTCAGCAGGTGCCCGAGCAGTGATTGCCAGTTATTGCGCTCCAATTCGAAAAGAAAACCGAAAGTGCCCAGGTTGATACCCGTGATGGGAATGCCGGCGGAAGCGCACAGATGGCTGGCGCGCAGCATGCTGCCATCCCCTCCCAACACCACCAGTGCTTCAATAGCATGCGCGTTGATGGTGCTCTGTAAGTGGGTGTCCTTCAACGAATAACACAGCACTACTTCGGCGCCCTGTTCATTCAGAAAGGTTTCCACTACTTTCGCCGTGCTGACCGCATCAGCGATATCGGGATGGAATGCCACGCCGATCTTTTTGAGAGATTTGTTTTTCATAACTGTATTTAATTATAGCGACAAGTAAATGGAAAATTCCAGTAGAAGTATATTAAAGACGCTGGTCACAGGTGAAACGATAGCCACAGCGTTCACAGCGATTGGGGTTTTGATGCGAGCGGTCCAATTCGCCCTGTTCTTTTTGCACCTGGATCTCCTCGACCAGTTCGATGACCCGCAGGCGTAGCTCATCGGTGTAGCGGATGGCAAAAGTGCGGTTCTTGTATTTGAGCAGCCCGTAAGGCGGGCGTTGCTGCATCCCCTTTTCTAGCAGCAGGCAGTAACTGGCAAGCTGCATGATGTGGCTATCATAAGGTTTTTCGGGTGCCCAGGCGCTTTTTACTTCCACCGGGATGAACCTGCCACGCCGTTGCACGATGTAATCGGGTTTACCGGTCAGCCCCAGGGCAGGATCATAGAGTGGTTTCTCCAATTTGCCCCATACACCCGGATCGGAATAGATGATCCTGCCGGAAGGTAGCCCCAGGGAGCGTTTGCGTTGCAGGGCGGTGAGGATGAGCACGGCGCCGATGACCAGAGCGACGAGGCTGATATAAAAAAGGAAGTCGCTGTTCATGATTTTATGTGAAAAGGTGGGTTGCCAGGGCGTACACCATCAACAGCAGGGCAGAGAGCAGCAACAGATAGCCCATGATCTGGCTGATGAGGATGCGACGTGCCTGCCCGGCATGTTCTTCATGGTAGGCGGCACCACCTGCCAATTCCACCTGGTTGCGGCTCTTGATACCCTGGCGGGCATACCACCAGGCTCGCTGGCAGAACAGATAATTGCCGATCTCGGATGCGCGAACGGTTTTTTTAGCCCTTGCCATTCTCGTCCAGACGGGTTTCAAGGCTTACGATGGCATTCTGCAGACGTTCTTCGCGCAGGCTGAGGGTGAGGTCGGCGCGGGTGCGCTCGATGATGCCCCTTGCCAGATCGGTCTGGCGGCGCAGCCCGTGCGTGACCGCATCCGGGTAATCGACCGTGACCAGCAGGGCATAGATGTCATCCATCAGATCCAACAGGCGTTCGGCTTCCTGTGAGTAACCCTGGCGCAAAATATCCATACATTTACGGCGCAGTTCGCCGATCACTTCGGACATACCGCGCAGATAAGTGGAGATCTCCACGTTCAATTGATCCGGCAACGGAATGGAATTGCCCTTGATCAGGTCATAGGTCAGGCGCGCTTCCACATATTCCTTGATGGAATCCTGGGCATAACCGGAATAATATAATTCAGGGTAAGGTTCCAGGTTAGTCTTGAGCCCGTCACTGATGGCTCTGGCATCCTCGATGAGCGTCTGCGCCAGGTCATATTCCTGGCGGTGCACCGCGCGGATGGCATTGGCGGAACGGCGCGTGAGCAGGCGGGTCTGTTCCAGCGCCTCTTCACGGGCTTTGTGGCAGGCTTCCAGAACCTGATGGCATTGATCAGATAAGGTGGTGAAATCAGAATCCATGGGTTGCCCTAGAATGGGATGTTATCCTCATCCACCTCGGGAGCCCCGCTGTCTGACTCGAAGGATGCATCCTGCCCACCCCCACGGGTGGAGAGGAAGCGCACGGTCTGTGCGTTGACATCGTAAGAAGAGCCCGAGCGCCCATCCGCACTGGTCCAGATGCGCGGTCTGCCGGTATCTTTATCAGGATTGAGCGTGCCTTCGATCAGCACCATACTGCCCTTGTTCAGGTACTGGTTGCAGCTTTCAGCTTGTTTTCCCCAGACCGATACACGGAACCAGGTAGTTACCTTCACCATTTCACCACCGGCATTGCGGTAAGAGCGGTCAGATGCGACCGAAAAATTGGTAACGGCTTGACCGTTGGGCATATAACGCATTTCGGGGTCCTGCCCCAGGCGCCCCACGATGATCAATGTATGAAACGACATGTTCTTCCTTCTACTTTCTTTATTATGACTGATTGTTCGTCTTGCGTACCCATTAATTATATGCGATTATTACCATGAAAAACCTTCCGTTAGATTGAAAACAGGAATGTTATAATTCCGAGCAGGTGAAACTATGATAAAAAAACAAATTGGAGTGATGGGAGCATTCTTCGTGTGTCTGCTGGTGATGATCGCTTTTATCTCCACCACAGGCAGTTTTCCGCTGCCCCAAGCTTATTACTATACCCCCACCCCGCAGGCGGATGGGCGCATCATGTACACGGTCAAAGCCAACGACACCTGTATCTCGATCGCCTTGCTGAACGGCATCTCAGAAGAGACGCTGCGCGGGCTTAATAACCTGCAAGGCGATGACTGCCTGTACTTGCAGGAAGGGCAGCAGTTGTTGATCGGTGTGCTGGAAGAAGCCACCGCCACCGCCGAAACCCTCCAGACCACCCTGCAGCCTTCCCCGACCCCCCTCAAGGGTAACGGCACCATCTGTATTTATCTCTTCAATGATGCCAACGGCAATGCCATGGCGGAAGAGACCGAACTACCCATCGCGGGGGGCGCGGTGAGTGTGCGTGACCGCCTGAGCGTGGTCAACCTGACCGGTACCACCGATGACAGCGGTGAACCGATCTGTTTCGAGGATATCCCGGAAGGCGACTATGACCTGAGCGTGGCTATCCCGGAGGGCTACAACCCGACCACGGTGTTGAATTACACCCTCAATCTACTGCCGGGCGATGTTTCGATCGTTGATTTCGGAGCGCAGCCCAGTTCACGAGCCCTGCCCATCTTTGGTGAGGAGAAACCATCCGTTTTCATGGCGATCATGGGAGTGATCTTCATCGGCGCCGGTGTGGGATTATGGTTTTACCTGCGCAAAGTGCGCTAAAATTAAAAACGATAACGCCCCCTCTCAACGGGGCGTTTTTTTATGAATCAGTGCGCTGTTCTTTCCAGATATCCGCTTCGTTGTGATACCCAGCCTGTTCCCAGAAACCGGGGCGATCTGTGTTGCTGAATTCTAACCCGCGCAGCCATTTGGCGCCCTTCCACAGGTAGACATCCTTGGCTTCACGGTTGCCGGGCACTGCTCCCACCAGTCCCCTGACGGGAAAACCGTGTTCGGGGGTGATAGGCTGTCCTTCGTAATGGGTTGCCAGCATGAAACGATCGGAAATGACCACTTCCAACGGCAGGTTGGCGCTGAATCCATTTTCGGCGTGCTGGATGACGAACCTGGCGGAGGGGAGAGGTTTGATCAAACCGGCTTGAATGAGGTCACTGATCAGTATCCCTTCCCAGTGGGTGTCGAATTTGCTCCAGTGCGTCACGCAGTGCAGGTCATACTTTATCTTCCGGTGCGGTAGGGCTTGAAATGCCCCCCAGTCCCAATGCTGTTCTTGCTCCACCTCACCGAAAACGTGCAAGAACCAGGTGGCGGGGTCAAAGAGCGGTACCGCACCGTAGTGCAGTACGGGAAATTTGAGGGTCACGCTCTGCCCGGGGGGCAGACGTCCTGCTTGCTGCATTTTCATTTCCAATTCTTTTCTATCCATGAGAAAAACCTCTTGTGGTGTTCCGATTATACCAATGACGTATGCGCAATGTCCCATAAATTAATTGACGTTTGTCGCGGAAATTGAGTAAAATGAAGGGGGTATGTTACCCGATAGAAAGCAGTATATGCAAGCAAACCAACAAGATTTTGAAGAAAAAGAGCAGCTGCGCAAGGCGCGCATCCGTATTGGTAGCAACGGAATCACCACTGATTTCATTCTGGAGTATCTGGAGCGTTCTTTGCCGGTGGTGCTGGACTTCGCCAACTTTTCAGAAGCCGAGCTCTACCTGAAAAAGGAAAAAACCACCAGTTTATTACAGGCATTCCATTACGGCGAATTGAAAGAATCCTTCTGGCGCGGTGAAACGCACGAATTGGGCAAAAGTGCCCTGGGTAAGATCGCACAGATGGTTGAACCGCGGGCAATTGATCTGCGCAGCGAGCAGCTGCCGGAGATCAAAGCCATGCTGGTGCAGCATGGCTTTGTGCGCCTATACTGCTTCCCCATCCGGGCTGAGAGCGGCACGCTGGGTGTGTTGTGCCTGGCAGGCAGAGCAGATCAGATGATGGATGAGGATATGGAATACCTCTTGATGGAGACCGCTTCGTTGATCGGAGCGGTTATTTTTCACGAGCGCCAGTCCCTCGAATCCAAGCGCTCGATCGTGATGGAAGAGCGCGAGCGTATCGGCATGGATCTGCACGATGGTATCATCCAGTCGTTGTATGGGGTGGGGCTTTCGCTACAGAATGCCATCCTGCAGTTGGATCAGGGCAAGGACGCCAGCGAAGAGCAGATCGGGGTGGCGCTGGATTCCATCAACGAAGCCATCCGCGATATCCGGGCTTACATCCTGGATCTGCGCCCGCGCCAACTGCGCGACAAGAACCTCTACATGGGCATCGAAAGCCTGGTGCGCGAGTTCCGTGCCAATACCTTTTTGGATGTGGATCTGGAGGAAGATTTGAAGGACATAGATGTGCTGCCGGATGAGAATGCCGAGATCCTGTTCCATATCTGCCAGGAAGCCCTGGCAAATATCGCAAAACATGCCAAAGCCACCAGGGTCAACATCCGCATTTGGGAAACACCCCAGCGTGTAATGATCAAGGTGAGTGACGATGGAGTAGGTTTTGACCTGGCGAAGATCAACCAACGCCTGGGGCATGGACTTTCCAATATGACCACGCGCGCCGAAAATGCAGGTGGCGGCATCGAGGTGATTTCCATCCGCCACCAGGGCACCACCGTGCTGGCCTGGGTGCCGAGCGGCTCATAAGATAAAATTCCATTACAATAACAACTTACCTTTTCGATCGAGGATTATAACTATGGGAAATCAACCAATATCCAGCCGAGCTGCTCTGCGCGGCGAACCCTCCTACGTGTGGCGCGCCGGGCAGGAACGACGCCTGGATATGATCCGCAATTATGCCAGGGAGCGCCTGCAGGGTATGATCCTGGAAAATGGCTGCGGGGTGGGCGAATACCTGCAGCGCTTGAGCGAACAAGCGAAGCTGGCGGTGGGATTGGATGTGGACCTGGAGCGTGTGCTCGAAACCCATCAGAAAGGGCTGACGGTGCAGATGGCAGTGGGTGAAGCGTTGCCGCATGCCGCAGGCACCTTTGATCTGATACTCAGTAATGAAGTGATCGAACATGTGCAGGATGACCGCCAGGCGGTGGCGGAAATGATACGCGTGCTGAAGCCGGGGGGACGCCTGATGCTTTTCTGTCCCAACCGCGGCTACCCCTTTGAGACACATGGCATCTACCGCAAGGGTCAATATCATTTCGGCAATAAATTGTTCGTTAATTACCTGCCGGATCGCTGGCGCAACAAGCTGGCGCCGCACGTGCGCGTGTACCGTAAACGCGATCTGGAAAAATTATTTATCGGCTTGCCGATACGCTTTGTGTACCACACAGTAATCTTCGGGGGCTACGATAACATCATCCGCCGCAGCCCGGCGCTGGGTAAGCTGCTGCGCGGTTTTCTGCAGTTTCTGGAAAAAACGCCGCTGCGGGCGTTGGGTCTTTCACACTTCTGGGTGGTGGAAAAGAGCTAAGTTTAATGGTGTGTTAGAAGTGTATCCTATCTGCTTATTTCAACGTCATCCAGAGGGAGTGTAACGACCGATGGATCTCTCCATGTCGAGGTTAAAAATGCAGAAAAGTCGCAAAGCAATTTGTCAGTCAATAAACCAATCTTTCGCAAGGTCTTTCCACTCGGGATTCAGAGAATTAATAAGAGCAAATTTCTTTGCCCTGCTCATGCCCTTGATGGCTTTTTCACGGAGAATAGCGGCGGAAGGGAACGGAAATTCTTCATAGTAAACCAGTCTGGTGATGTGGTGCGACTGGTGAAACCGGGCAGAGTTTTGTGTTTATGCTCGAAAACACGTCTTTCCAGGTTGCCAATCACACCGGTGTAAAGGATGCGGGAATAATTTGCCATGATGTATACGTAGAAAGTTCTCGTGTTGACCCCAAACTGTATTTTATATTCAGTTATTCAAAATGGGATGTGTATGGTATGGTAATGGATCTTAACCTGCTGGTTGGTTATTCATACAAATGGTGAGATGCTTCGCTTCGCTCTGCATGACACCCCCTCCTTGCCTCCCCGCCAGCAATAGGGGAGGAAAAAACTACTCGCCTGTTCTCTCAATGTCATCCAGAGGGAGCGCAGCGACCGTGGGATCTCTCCATGTCAAAGTCATAAGCATGGAAAAGTCGCAATGAAGCAGGTTAGTCAATAGACCAAAGATTACCCGTGGGTTAAGAGACCAATCTGGCAGTAACTCGACTTACGTACTGGTTTGAGCTTTTCATGGTGAGATGCTTGTATCTTATTATTTAATAAAGAGAGCGAGGGGAGGGAGAGGAGAACTTGGTGAGATGCAAGGGCAAAGACCCTGTAGCGAAGATATAAATCTCCCTCTCATTCTCCCCTGACTGGGAAATCTTTCACCCACCTGTCATCCTGAACGCAGTGAAGGATCTCGTCTTTCGTTGAAAATATCCCTTGAAAAATCTAAACAAAGAGGATTCGTGTATTGAATAATTATGTAAAATTATTCTATTCAACAAGGAGAGATCAAAAGCCATGTTCGTTAATGATTCTATGCTTTCACCGCAAGAATGGTTTGCGGCTCAATATGAAAGAGCACATGAGCAGTTTACGAAATCAGGTTTTCGTACCTACATGGAAATAAAGTTTTCTCTTCAAAATAGAAAGAAACACTTTGATCAGCAAAAATTAACAGAAGCAGTTGAAAAATCTCAAATCCATACGTTTGGGTGGCCAATTGGAATCATCATGGAATCCGATGAACAATTCAGACCCAAACCAGCAGACAACGGTATTTATGTTGAGGGGAAAACAGAAAGGAAAGACATCTATAAAGGAACCTATGATTATTGGGCTTTCAACTGCAATGGAGATTTTTATCAATTAAAAAGCATCTATGAAGATACAAAAAATACGATCGCTATATTTTTTAATACGAGAATTGTCAGAGTTGCCGAGACCCTTCTCTTTTGTGAAAAGCTGTATTCAAATTTGGGGTTAGCAGATGAAAATCCATGGGTGGATATTGAAATAAATTATTTTGGTTTAAAGGGCAGACTGCTTCGATCATCCAATTTTACACGGCATATTGAAAGAAGGTTTACCGACGAGAATGAAGTTCGAACAAAAGGAACAGTTTCCATTGATTGGATTTCTCCCAAGATCATTGAATTAACAGAACAATTTGCCTGGCCATTGTTCGTTGTTTATGAGCATTGTGGCATAGACTATGAAATCTATGAGGATATTGTGACCGATTTCATTCATGGAAAAGTGACGTAAATAATCCTCTGTCATAATCAATACTGCCCCCTCTCAATCTCCCCTGCGCGAAGCGTGGGGGAGAAATATAAATTTCATTCCATTGACCCGCCTGTCATCTTGAGCGTTAGCGAAAGATCTCGTTTTTCATTGGAGTTACCTCATCGTAAGTCTATATATAGAGCTCGATAGAATAAAACTCAAGATCGATCATTGCGATATATTTAGGAATTGACCTTGCTTGGGTGAGATTCCTCGCGGAGCTCGGAATGACGAAAAAAATAAGGTAAAAGATACGTTTACGAATTTTCCTTATACTTGATGATCACTTTCCCATCTACCAGCGTCATCAGCGCACCGGGATTGATGCCATCAATTTCTTCCGTTGTCAGACTGAACCCCAGTTCATCCATGAAGGCTTTGGCGTAGCGCGGACCTTCACCGATATACCCAAGTGATAAGAAATGAATATCGTATGCTCCCTGGCGTGGACCGGAATATATCGCGGCTTTTTCAAAATTAAAGAGAATTTCAAATTTTGGAAAATGGCTTATATATTCCACCGATTGCAGCGCTCCGTAGGCATCCCGATATTGGCGTGCCAGCCTGCGATATCCCCGCTCAATGGGACCTTCCTGATTTCCCACCTTACCGGTCTGGTTGTTGAAACCGCATGCCGGGCAATCGGGCATGCCCAACCCATTCCAGTAAGTGTCATCCCAGCGAAAACTAACCCCACAATGTGAACATGTTGTGATCAATTCCATGCTTTCCTCCTCTTTTTGTAATGGAACACTATCCTTTCGATCACCGCTTCGAACATCAATACATGGATGAACATATGTATCGATGTGATTTTACTTCTAAAAATCAATTACACCTGGAAATAAATTCGATAACAGCACACGATATTTATCGTGGGAATTTAATGGATTACGGAGATGGTGGAGTCACAGGTGGGTGGCATTCCATTGTTGCCTCTCACATTAAAGTGGTATGTGGTGCCTATGGAAAGGCACCCTACAGTACCCGCGGAAATTCATCATTCCAATCTAATACACCCACATTTTTACTTCACCCGAAAATCATAAATACCATCTTGATACTTATATACCTTTCCGCATTGGGGACAGGGGATATCCTGCGCTTTGGGGGGCAACGGAGCATACCCGCACGCCGGGCATTTGAAGGCGAACTCCTGCAGGGGAGTTCCCTGCAGAAATATATTTTTCACGAACACGCTGGGAGTGAGCTGCCACAGGGCGCCCGTCCACTGCAGGGCTGCATCCAGCCCTTTTAAAATACCCAGCGGCACGTGCCGTTTGAGAAAGCCCACCCGGAAATGCGAGACGGTGAGCTGCTGGCGCACCGAGAAACCGGCAGCGCGCAGCCAGCGCCTGATCTGGCGCGGGTGGAAGTTGAAGTTCAATTCCACGAATTCCACCTGTTCCAGACTATAGGGGCTCCAGCGCTGCTTGCCCAGCAAGTAGCGCAGCATGGCTTTCAGGTTATGCTTGTTGGCGAATTCCAAAATGAAGACCGACTGCCCCGCCAGCACCTGGCTGACCTGCTGGAGCGCGACCTCACCCTCTTTGAGATGGTGGATGGTGCGGATCATGGTGGCGGCATCGAAGACCGCCGGCGCAAAGGGCAGGTTGTAGGCATCGGCTGCCACGTAGCGGTAGCGTGTGCTATCGCCCAGGCGCGCACGGGCTTGCTCGAGCTGGGTGTGCGAATAATCCAGCAGGGTGATCTCTTCAAAGCCCTGGTAGCGCGGGGTGTTGCGCCCGGCGCCGGCACCCAGTTCCAGCAGGCGGCTGCCGCTCTTGGGCAGCATGTGTCGCAGTGCAATAGCTTCCACCGCATCTTCGTAAGCGCGTTCGCCTTCTTCCCAGAATACTTGCTGGTAATTGGAACCTTCGTAATCACAGATGGGTGGTTTGGGCATAGGTCGTGTTTCCATTTGTCAGTTTAAGATCAGCGGTTAAGCATACCCTGTGAAAAAAACACTGTCAAATTGAAAAAAGGAAACTTTTCTCCCTATGCAGGTGAAAAACATGGTGTCTGACAAGGAAGAGGAAGAAGTGAATTCGAGTACAATTCGTATTCGCAAGACTGATTTATAAGGAACCGCATTGTGTCTCTGATAAGCGCATCTCATCTTTCCAAGTCCTTCGGGGCAGAAGATATCTTCGACGATATCTCGCTCAGCATTCCCCAGCATGCCCGCATTGGGCTGGTGGGAGAGAACGGCATTGGCAAGACCACCCTGCTGCGCATGCTGTATGGCATCGAAAGACCCGAAAGCGGCAGCATCTCGCGCACCAAAGACTTGAAAATGGGCTACCTGCCGCAGGAATCGCGCTTCCATTCTTCACAAACACTGGAACAGGAATGCCGTGCAGCGCTGGCGGATGTATTTGCGCTGCAGGCGGAGATCGAGCAGATCAGCGAAACGCTGCGTGTGCAACCCGATGCGCAGGGACTGGTACAACGACTGGGCGACCTGCATGAACGCTTCGAATGTCTGGGTGGCTACACCATCGATTCGTATATGTTGCGCATCGTGAACGGGTTGGGGTTCGACAAGGCTGATCTCACACGCCCTATCACCCAATTCTCGGGTGGTGAGCGCACGCGCGCTTACCTGGCCAAGCTACTGCTGATGAACCCGGAATTGTTACTGCTGGATGAACCCACCAACCATCTGGATATTCAGGCCATGGAATGGCTGGAGGATTTCCTGCGCAAATATGACGGTGCGGTGATGATCGTCTCGCATGATCGTTATTTCCTCGATCAAACCGTCAACACCATCTGGGAGATGACGCCTGCCATCGAGATCTACCCCGGTAATTACTCGGATTTCCTGCAGCAACGCCAGGAGCGCATGCAACGCCAGATGAAAGAATACGAGAGCCAGCAGGAATACATTGCCAGGGAAGAAGATTACATCCAGCGCAATATTGCCGGGCAGAACACCGCCCAGGCAAAAGGCAGGCGCCGGCGGCTGGAACGGCTGCTCAAAGAAGGGCAGTTGGTGCCACCCGTGCGCAAGCACCGTCCCATGGCATTTGGCTTTAAGGATAATCGCAGATCGGGTGATATCATCCTGCGCACAGAAGATGTGCAAATTGGCTTCAAGGATGAGCATGTCTCGTTGTTTGCCATGCCGGATGTGGAACTGCGGCGCGGTGAATGTGTGGGGGTGATCGGACCGAACGGCGCCGGCAAGACCACCCTGTTGCGCACCATTCTGGGGCAGATCCCACCTGTGCAGGGTGAGATCCGGTTGGGAGCCAGCCTGGATGTGGGTTATTTCGCCCAGGCGCATGAAGATCTGCACCCCGATTGGACGCTCATGCAGGAGATCGAAGCCAACGCCCCCCACATGCTGCCGGCGGATATTCGTAATTACCTGGGCAAATTCCTGTTCAGCGGCGATGATGTTTTCAAACCGGTCAACGTGTTGAGCGGTGGAGAACGCGGGCGCCTGGCGCTGGCAATCCTGGCACTGCAGGGCGTCAACCTCATCTTTCTGGATGAACCCACCAACCACCTCGATCTGCCCTCGCAGGAGATCCTGCAGGCAGTGCTGGCAGATTTTGACGGCACCATCTTGCTGGTGACGCATGATCGCTACCTGTTGGAAGCGCTGGCGACCCATATCTGGATGGTCGACCCGCTTGCCGGGCGGCTGCAGGTTTTCAAAGGTAGCTACCTCAAATTCCGCAATGCCAGGCACTCATCCGCTGATGATACGGTTGATGAGCACCCGCATAAAACCTCCACCAGCACTAAAAAGCCAGCCCGCAAGATCAACAAACAAAAAATGACGGAGCTGGAAGTCCGCATCCATTCTCAGGAACAGGCGATCGCGGAGATGGAAGAACAATTGAAACAACCCGGGCTCGATCCGGACGAAGTTGGCAAATTGGGTGAAAGATACCTCTTTTTACAAAAAGAGCTCGATGATATGATTAGTGCATGGGATGAATATTATGAAAAATCTGATTCTTGATTACTTCTATCACAACTGAATGAGGAGTTTTAATTGAATAAGAAAAAGGTTGCTTTACTTGCTAACCTTAAGGTGAATGCCCCGCATTGGGAGGGCATGCCTGAGGACCAATGGGATGATTTAGATTCCGAAAAGACAATTAACTCGATCACGCAAGCTATACGCAACGGGGGTTACGAATGCGAATTTTTCGAAGGCAACACCAGTTTGGTTGATACTCTGCCGAAATACAAACCGGATATTTGTTTTAACATTTGCGAAGGCTATTATGGCGATTCGCGTGAAGCGCATGTGCCTGCCATTCTGGAAATGCTGCGCATCCCCTACACTGGTTCCAGAGTGCTGACCCTGGCACTGGCGCTCGATAAACCCATGACCAAACGCATCCTCGATTTTCATGGATTGCCGACCCCACCCTTTCAAACTTTCGAACGTGAAGATGAACCACTCGACCCCACCCTGCGCTTTCCGCTGTTCGTGAAGCCCAGCCGCGAAGGCACCAGCATGGGAGTGAGCTTGAAATCGGTGGTGAACTCGGAGGAGGAACTGTACGAACAGGTCTGCCATATCTTCAAACGCTACCATCAACCGGCGCTGGTGGAAGAATACATCGAGGGACGCGAGATCACAGTTGGTATGACGGGTAATCTCAGTGGTCCCATTGCGCGTCGCATCCCGCACGACCCTGACCTGCCGCGCATCCAATCAGGGCTGCGTTTTCTACCACCCATGGAAGTGGACCTGAAACCCTACCTGCTGACCGATGCGGTGTACAGCAATCGCTTGAAGGTGGCGCTGGCAGAGGATCTCAATTACATCTGTCCGGCACCATTGGATGAGGATATGGTGGATGAGTTGAACTGGCTGGCAGCCGCGGTGTTCCGCGTGCTGGGCGCTTTGGATGTGGCACGCGTGGATTTTCGTCTGGATGTGAAGGATAACTGGAAGCCCTACATTCTGGAGATCAACCCGCTGCCGGGTCTCTCTCCCGGCATTTCGGACCTGGTGATCGCCGCCAGCGCAGATGGCATTGCGCATGACGAACTGATCATGATGATCCTGCAGAATGCCATGGAACGCTACCATCTATTGAACTGAAAGAAATTACCCCCGCAGATCCAGCAGGTCTGATAGCAATGTGTCGTTGATATACACACTGACTGAATCGACTGTGGAGAATTGCAGCGCGATGCTGGTGAGCTGCGCTTCAATGCGGGGGATATCACATTCCCCGCCATAGATCAGAGCGCCGGTCAAGCGTATGATTGCCTGGCGGTCGATGATTTCCAATGACTCGATCTGCAGATCAGAAAGGTATAGGGCATTATATAAGCCCGATTGCCCGTAAGTGGCATCTGGAGGCAGGTTGAGCAGGGCAGTCAGGGCTGCCCGCAGCACCGCCTGGGTGGGTTCGATGGCGACTTCAACTGCCATCAGGCTATCACCACAGCCGATCAATTCTCCGGCTGCCCCGTTATCACCCATTGCCACCAGGTAGATATTGACGGTTGGTGGTTTGGAGGTGACAGCGGTGGCTTGCAAGGTGGGGGGGATAGTAGGGAGCGGAGTGGCGCTGGGGACTGCCGTGTGGGTCGGCAGGCTGGTTGCAGTGGCGGTTGGAACCGCCGGGACAGCATTACTGCAGGCGGCGGTCAGGAGCAGCGAGAATAAGAATGCGACCTTTGCCGGTGTGTGCATGCGCTAGGTGCCCCAGTCTCGCAGATATAGAAAATCGTAACCGATGGTGCGGCTGCCCAGTTTGGCAATGGGCGGCAGCACGCGCTTGAAGTGATAGCGCCGAATGCGCCTGACCACCGTATCCACAAAATCTTTCGCGAAACCATCTTCCACACACTCCTCGGGGGTGTAGCGCTCGTCGATCAGCAGGTAGAGCAGTTTATCCACGTCGGCATAGGTGAAGCCCAGTTCACCTTCATCGGTCTGGTTTGCCCACAGGTCGGCGCTGGGAGCTTTTTGGATGATGACCTGTGGGATATCGAGCGCCGTGGATAACTGACGCACCTGGGTTTTATACAGGTCGCCGATGGGGTTGAAAGCGCTGGCGGAATCACCGAACAGGGTGGAATAACCCAGCAGAATCTCGGTCTTGTTGCTGGTGCCCACCACCAGCCCGCCAAAGGCGCTGGATTGGTCATACAGCACGATCATGCGGCAGCGCGCCATGATATTGCCCTTGCGCTGGTTGTTCATATCGGAAAATTTGTCGATCAAACCATCTGCCATGTCGCTGATGGGGATGGTGAGAGATTGCACGCCGAATTGGTCGATGAGCAATTGCGCATGTTCCAGTGAATCAGGGGAGGAGGTGCGGTAGGGCATACGCACGGCCAGCACATTCTGGGGACCGAGCGCTTTGGCAGCCAGCACGCAAGAGAGGGCAGAATCGATGCCGCCTGAAACACCCACCACCACCTTTTGAAATCCGGCACGGGTGGTCTCGCGGTGGATGAAAGCGCTTAAGATCTGGGTCGCCAGATCGGTATTGATGGTGAGATCGATCTTATTCATGGCTTGCCTCACTTTCCGGAATTGGAATGCCCGTTGGACAGGATGCGGTTCAATTCACGCTGTACCAGGGCGGTGCGCTCGTCGCGTAGCAACGGCAGGCGTGCACGCGTGCGGTGCAGCTGATTCAGGTCCAGTTCGACCGTCAGATAGGCTTCTTCATCGTAGGGGGCTTTCACCAGGCAGTTGCCATCCGGGTCATAAACGGTAGAACCGCCCCAGAAGTGCAGTCCATCTTCAAACCCCACCCGGTTGCAGTGTGCTACGAACGAGGTGAAGATACTGGCATAAGCGCGGTTGATGCTCTCGACCCACATGGAGGTGGAAAGCTGCGGGGCAGCGGTCAGCCCCCTGCCGGGCGAGGCGGAAGTGAACAGTAGCAGGTCGGCGCCATCCAGCCACAGCAGGTAAGGTGGTGCGATATGCCAGAAATCTTCGCAGATCAGCACGCCGGCGCGTTCGAACTGTGTGTCAAATGCCTGGGTGGTATCCCCCCAGGCGAAAAAGCGCCCTTCATCGAACAGCCCGTAGGTGGGTAGGTACACTTTTCGGTGCACGTGCACCAATTTACCCCTGGAAAGATAGGCATCGGCAATGTAGAAGCGGTTGCGTTCATCCTCTTCCACAAAACCGACCAGCAGGTCCAGGTTATAGCTGGCTTTGAAAAGTTCTTTGAAAATTGGATCATCGGGAGTGGGATGGTGCGCCACGGCGGGTACCAGGTCTTGCAGTACGTAACCGGTCAGGGAAAGCTCAGGGAACATGAGCAGGTCGGCGCCATCTTGGTGCGCCTTTTCAATGTAATCCAGGTGCTTTTGCAGGTTTGCATCCACCACACCCAGTTTGGTATCGATCTGTGCCATTCCCAGACGCATTTTCATAGCTCCGTCCTATCTATCGTGTTCCTCATTTGTATTGTAACCCAAAAGAAAAGGGCGCAGTACTGCGCCCTTGATTGATACGTCACTGCGATCCTAGAAATCGATGACGAATTTACCGTTTTCGTACAGCAGTTCATCATCCACTTCGATCCTGCCGCCGTTGCGCAGATCGCAGATCATGTCCCAGTGGATGGCGGACTCGTTTTGGCTGAGGGTCTCCGGATAGCCGTGACCCAGCGCCATGTGGAAGCTGCCGCCGATCTTCTCATCGAACAGGATCTGACCGGTGAATTTCTGGATGCCTTCATTGGTACCGATGGCGAATTCGCCCAGGTAGCGCGATCCGGCATCGGTATCCAGCTTTTTCATCAAGAATTCTTCATTTTTCTCGGCGCTGGCTTTGACGACCTTGCCGTTCTCGAACCACAACCGCACGCCGCTCACTTCGAAGCCTTCATACATAGTTGGGTAGGAGAAATAGACATGCCCGTTCATTGAATTTTCGATCGGAGAAGTGAAGACTTCCCCATCCGGCACATTGACCTTGCAGGCGCAATTTTCGAAGGGGCGTCCCTTGATGCTGAGGGTCAGATCGGTTTCGGGAGCGACCACATGCACCCGCTCTTTGCCTTTCAACCACTGAATGACCTTGTCCTGCCGGGCAGCTACTTTCTTCCAGTATCCGACCGGATCGTCCTGATCTGGCATGCAGGCGTTGTACACAAAATCTTCATAATCGGGCAGGCTCATAGCTGCATCCTGTGCGTATGCCTGGGTGGGAAACAGTGAGAGCACCCAGTGCATCTCCCCCTTTTGTTCACGATCCAGCATGATCCTGGAGATCTTACCGCCTTCGGCTGTGAATTTTGAGACCAGGTCGGGGTCGAACCCGGAATATTCTTTGGTGTTCGATTCGCCCAAAATACGCACGCGGTGATCGTAGGTTTCAACAAAGCGTTTCAGTTCCTGCAGATAATCTGCAAACTTTTCCGGTTTTCCATGGCGGAAATAACTGACTGTCATCCCTTCGGGATACTGGTAAATAAAGGGGACTGCCCCCCGTTCCAGGCAGGCATCGAAGACTGCCATCATCAGCGGCTCGCCGCCTTTTTCGCCCTGCAACAGCACACGCTGGTCGGCTTTGACACCCAGCGAATAATCGACCAGCATTGTCGCGAGTTTCTTTACACGAGGATCACTCATCATCTTCTCCTTTGAAATTATGGCTGTCTTTATTGTAAATGTTAACGCAGGAAAAATGGAATAATCAAATGTCCTATTAAAATAGAGATAGGAATACCTTCAAGGAGGTAAAAATGAGTTCAACATTGACTTTTTACGGGCATGCCAGTTTTGGCTTGCAGGTCGGGCAACACCGTCTGCTGTTCGATCCCTTTTTCAGCGGCAATCCGGCTGCCAGCACCAGCGCAGATGAAGTGGACGCGGATTACATTCTGGTGAGCCACGGGCATAATGATCACCTGGGGGATGCACTCAAGATCGCCAAACGCTGTGATGCTGCCGTGATCGCAGTGGCAGAAATTGCCGGTTGGCTGCAGGAACACGGGGTGAAAACGCACGCCCAGCACCTGGGAGGTGGTTTTACCTATCCCTTTGGGTACTGCAAATTGACTCTGGCACTGCATGGCTCGGACCTGCCGGATGGCTCGTATGGCGGCAACCCGGCGGGCTTTTTGTTGACCCTGCCGGATGAACAAAAGCTGTATTTTGCGGGAGATACCGGGTTGTTCGGCGATATGCGCCTGATCGGGGATGAAGGGGTGGCACTGGCGCTGCTGCCCATCGGCGATAACTACACCATGGGTCCGGCAGATGCATTGCGCGCGGTGGAATTCCTGCGCCCCCGGGTTGTCATCCCCATGCATTACAACACCTTTCCGCTCATCCAACAGGATGCGGCAGCCTGGAAACACCTGGTGGAAGAGAAGACCGACAGCCAGGTGGTCATCTTGCAGCCGGGCGAGAGCTATACACTGGTTTGAACAACTTTGATAGCTTTTGCCAGACTTCATTCTTTATCATAGAACCCACTTTCTGAAGAAAGCGTTATGGCATGACGGAAAAGAAGTTTTACCTGTTGAATATTGCGCAGCGCCGCCAGGTGTTGCATGACCAGAGCGGCTTGAGCGCCGCAGAACTGGCAGTTTTTGACCCACAAAACGGGCTCACCACTACCCAGGCGGACCTGATGGTCGAAAATGTGGTGGGGGTGTTCGGGTTGCCGCTGGGCATCGCCCAGCATTTTGTGATCAACGGCAAGCCTGTACTGGTGCCGATGGCGGTAGAAGAACCCTCCGTGGTAGCTGCCGCTTCTTATATGGCAAAACTGGCGCAGGCGGGTGGCGGTTTTACTGCCAGCGTCTCCTCGCAGGAGATGATCGGGCAGTTGCAAATTCTGGATGTAAAAGATATCCCGGCGGCTGAACGCGCTTTGATGGAAGCCAGGCAAGAGATCTTGGAAGAAGCGGGAAGCGCCGACCCCATGTTGCTGCAGTTGGGCGGCGGTCCGCGCGATCTGCAGATCCGCATCATCGAGGATTCTCCTCTTGGCAGTTTTCTGGTGCTGCACCTCATCATGGATGTGCAGGATGCTATGGGCGCCAACACCATCAACACTGCCCTGGAACACATCAGCCCGCTGGTGGAGCAGTTGACCGGCGGCAGGGTACTGCTGCGCATCCTTTCCAACTTGGCAGATCGCCGGCTGGCGAAAGCCGCCTGCGCCATCCCCAAAAAAGACCTGGCATTCGACCGTTTCAACGGCGCGGATGTACGCGACCGCATTGTGGAAGCCTGGGCATTTGCCGCGGCGGATCCCTATCGTGCTGCGACTCACAACAAGGGCATCATGAACGGGGTGGATGCGGTGGTGATCGCTACTGGCAATGATTGGCGTGCGGTGGAAGCCGGAGCGCATGCCTATGCTGCTCGTGGCGGGCGCTATACTTCCCTCAGCACCTGGTCGGTGAATGAAAAAGGTGACCTGGTGGGCGAACTGGAAATGCCCATGGCGGTCGGTATTGTGGGCGGGGCGACCCGCGTGCATCCGGCTGCACAGGCAGCTTTGAAACTGATGGGCGTGCAAAAAGCTACTGACCTGGCTGAGATCATTGTCTCGGTCGGGCTGGCGCAGAACCTGGGCGCGCTGCGTGCCCTGGCGACGGAAGGCATTCAGCGCGGGCACATGACCCTGCATGCCCGCCAGGTGGCAGCCGCAGCCGGAGCATCCTCAGAACTGATCCCGGCACTCGCCGAGCAACTGGTCAAGGAAGGCAATATCCGCCTGGAGCGCGCCATCACAATTCTGAACGAATGGAGCAAGCAGTGAACGAGAAGGAAGATCTGTTATTGAGACCCGCCCGAGCGGTGGGCATCGTAGGGTATGGTGCCTACATTCCGCAATACCGCCTGCCGGCAACCGAGGTGCTGCGCATCTGGGGGGAAGAAGGCGGCACACCTGTCAAAGAGAAAGCTGTGCCGGGGCTGGATGAAGATACTGTCACCATTTCCATCGAAGCGGCGCGCAATGCGCTGGCACGGGCGGGCATCGACCCGCTGGAACTGCGCGCCGTGTGGGTTGGCTCGGAATCGCACCCCTACGCTGTCAAACCCAGTTCCACTATCGTGGCAGAAGCCATCGGCGCCCCGGTGCACATCCAGGCGGCGGATATGGAATTTGCCTGCAAAGCTGGCACGGAAGCCATCGTGGCTGCCATGGGGCTGGTGGGTTCCGGCATGGGCAGGTATGCCCTGGCGATCGGTGCAGATACGGCGCAGGGCAAGCCGGGCGACGCACTCGAATTCACGGCAGGGGCGGGCGGGGCGGCATTCGTGATTGGTGCGGCAGAAAACGCACTAGCAACCATCAACGCCTGCTACTCCTTTGTGACGGATACGCCTGATTTCTGGCGCCGCCAGTATCAAAAATATCCCGAGCATGGGCAGCGCTTCACCGGGGAACCGGCATATTTCAAACATGTCAGCACCGCAGCCCAAACCATGCTCTCACAATTGGGTGCCAGTGCCTCCGATTATGCTTACGCAGTCTTCCACCAACCCAATGCCAAATTTCCCGAGCGTATGGCGAAACAGCTCGGTTTCAGCAAGGAACAGATCGAACCCGGGCTGCTTGCGCCCGTCATCGGCAACACTTATGCCGGGGCGGCGCTGGTAGGGTTGAGCGCGGTACTGGATATCGCCAAACCGGGTGAGCGTATTTTCGTGGTGTCGTATGGCTCGGGCGCCGGCTCGGATGCCTTTGACATCCGGGTGACGGACCTGATCGAAGAACGGCGCGCCAAAGCGCCTGCTACCCAGCAGTATATCACGCGGCGCATCGAGATCGATTACGCCACTTATGCCCGCTATCGCGGTAAGATCACCATGAAATAAGGCATGCGATGAATAACGTTGTCATCATTGGGATCGGGCAAGTGCCGGTCGGTGAGCATTGGGAGAAGACACTGGCCAACTTGAGCACGGCTGCCATCCGCAGCGCGTTGAAAGATGCGGGGGATCCACAGCCCGAGATCGTATATATTGGGAATTTTCTGGCATCCTCTATCTCTCATCAAGCTAATCTGGGTGCACTGGTATGCGAAGCTGCCGGATTGAATGGAGTGGAAGGCACTACTGTAGAGGCAGGCGAAGCTTCCGGCGCGGCTGCTCTGCACATGGGTTACCTGGCGGTGCGCTCCGGTATGGCAGATTGTGTGCTGGTGGTAGGGGTGGAGAAGATCACCGATATGATCGGCGCCGAAGTGGAAACTTATATAGCGCAGAGTGGCGATTACGATTATGAGGGTATGCAGGGCATCACCCCCAATGCCATGGCGGGGCTGTTCATGCAGCGCTACCTGACCCACTACCAGGCGCCGCGCGATGCCTTTGCGGTTTTCCCGGTCACCGCCCATCACAATGCACTCAGCAATCCGCTGGCGATGTACCAGCGCGAGGTGGACCTGGAAGCCTATCGCAAGGCACCCGCAGTGCAAGCCATGCTCAAACTGCATGACATGCCCTCTTATGCGGATGGGGCGGCGGCGCTGGTGCTGGTGAATGAAAAGCTGGTGAAACCCGGGCAGAAAGCAGTGGGGGTGAGCGCCTGCGAGATCGCCACCGATACCCTGGCGGTACACGACCGCGCGGATATGCTGGCGTTCGAGGCGGTGCGCATCAGCACAGAAGATGCCCTGCGCAAAGCAGGCATCACGCGCGATTGTCTGGACTTATTCGAATGCTGGGATGCCCCATCCATCTACGGCATGCTTTCTTTTGAGGCTGCCGGGTTCGCCGAACGCGGCAAGGGTTGGCAGGTTGCCACCCCGGTTGCCCTGGCATTGGATGGCAGATTGCCTATCGCCAGCCTGGGCGGCATCAAGGCGCGCGGATTTGCGCCCGGAGCGGCAGGTGTCTACCAGGTGGTGGATGCCGTCATGCAGTTGCGCGGAGAAGCCGGCCAGAACCAGATCACGGATGCGCACACCGCCATGACCCAGGCGCTCAGCGGCGCGGCTGCCAGCGCGATTACCACCATTTTGCGGACACTGTAAATTCCTATCAGGTTCAAAAATTGATAGCTTTTGAGAGAGAAAGCTCTTTAAACTAGCATCACTCTCATAAAAGGAGTGATTACGAATGGAAGTACCACGCAATTGGCGATTACAAAAACAACGCCTTGCCTTGGTGGGCGAAATATGCCCGCACTGCCAGGCGAAGATCTTCCCCGCCCGCGATGTCTGCCCGCAATGCGGTGGCGAAGCCAAGACGGCTTTCAAGTTCAGCGGCAAAGGCGAAGTGTATTCCTTCACCACCATGTATAGTGTGCCATCCGGTTTTGAACAGAACGCGCCCTACACCGTGGCACTGGTCAAGCTGGAAGAAGGACCCATCATCACCGCGCAGCTCACCGATGTGGGCGAGCGCGAAGTGAAGATCGGTACCCCGGTGGAGATGGTCACCCGCCGCATCCGCCAGGATGGCGACGAAAGGGGTATGCTGATCTACGGGTATAAGTTCCGACCTGTGGGACTTGGTCCGCATTAGGTCGTTGCCGAATCATCTGGAGGAGATTTAAACGGATCGTAACCTCTAAAGACCGATCTTTGTGGATGTAGACCTTCTCAACCAAAGTATTTACAATCTTTCGTTTCAACTCAAATTGTTCAAGCCGTTCCTCATCTGTTTGAGGAACGGTATTTAATTCCAATAAACCGACCTTAAGATCAGCAAAATATTCCCGCGCA
>JAAZNC010000081.1 GCA_012798455.1 Chloroflexota bacterium
CAACGCGCGCTGCTTCAAGGCGGAGTTCAACGAACTGGCATTGGAGCTGGCGGAACAGTGGCACAAGCCCTTCACGGTCGGCTCGGACGCGCACACCTATGGTGAGGTGGGGCTGGCGACCCTCAGCCTGCCGGATTTTCACAATGCCCGGGAACTGCGCGAGAACATCCAGCATGCCAGCATGCTGACCGAACGGCTCTCGCCGCTGGAGCACATCAAAGCCAGCGGTATGGTGAAATTGAGCAAGCTGCTGGGTATCAAGCGGGATTAAGAAAGCAATTGGGACTAATACCCTGTGAAAGGGATGCAATTTGATGTAAAATATTGGAACTTGTGGCGCGGTGGCGGAATTAGGCAGACGCAGAGGACTTAAAATCCTCCGGGTTCACACCCTTGTGGGTTCGAGTCCCACCCGCGCTACTCGCAGTATATAAGGGGTATTTTATAGAACTTATCATAACGCTGCGTTGCAACTTTTTTGATGATCCTCCGAGTGTGAAAGTTGGAATAATTATCAGTAGATAAAATTAATCTTCACTGTTTATTTTTTTATATCGTCGATTATTTTATTAAAATGTTTTAAGTCGCTATAAGTATTCTCATTTCTACGCTTAATACAAAGTATGTATATTTTTTTATTCTCAACACTATAGATTACTCGATAATTACCACATCTAATACGGTAAATATCTTCAGATACTTTCTTAATGCCGTGGGGGAAAGGGTCGTCTTCAAGGGATTTGATTTTTTCTTTAAGTAATTTTGCAGATGGCTTATCCCCCTTTGTGATTGATTTGATATTATCAATTGCTTTCTCAGAATAATTTAACTCATGGCTCATACATCTGTACCCTCCCAAGCTTCGTTATGACTGTATGTTTTAGAACCACTATGGATTTCTTGCAGAATTTCAACTGCATCACGACGATCTTCCAGATCCTCAAGACATTCGAAGATAACTTCCATCAGATCATTTGAAACAAGAAATCCTGCAGGTTTGCTATGACGAACAATCATTACTGACTTTTGTGTTTCTAGCTTATCTAAATAGCTAGATAGTTCTTCCCGTAATTCAGTTACGGACGCCGTCGCGGTTAACATATCTCTCCTCCAAAATTTGTTACTTGTAAAAATATTACAAAATTATTTACATAATATAACATAAAATATAATACATATCAATGTACGTAATATTGTACAAAAAACTATATAATCATTAAAAAGATTTTGAAATATCCGACATCGGAAATACCGAGAAGAACCTCAATTCGTCGCTCATTCCAATTTTCCTATATGATCCCCTTGTTAAGGATCAATTTCATTGAAAAAAGTGAAGGCTTGTGATAGTTGGGGCAAAGAATTTATCGCCAAACCATCGACAGATTAATCGATAGCATTGAGATATTTCTATATATAATCAATGCAGTTCATATTTCACAAAACATGTACGAGGTGATATGGTGGAAGAAATTATTCATGGAAATATCGAAGTCAGTGGAAAAATGAATTTCGATGGTAACGATCTTGGCGGAATTTGGACGATGATGACAGCTGTTGAAAAAGAAATTTTCCCCATGATCATGTTTTATTTTCAAAAGAATCAAAGGGCAAAAAAAGAGATCAATTTCTTTATTCCCTATTATTGTAATGACTACAAACAGAGCATGAATCGCTTGAATCCGAATCGTATGGACGGGTTGCATTATCTGGTGAGTATTTCATGTCATAAAGAAAAAGGCATCCGCAGTTCTTCTGGTTATTCCTGTGTGGAAATTTCTTATGTCAATAAAACCAAACCAACTCTCGTAAAATTCTCCAGGGTGAAAGACGAAGCATGCCAGTCTTTTCTAAAGGAATGGGAAAGAATAGTTGCCGATACGATGATAAGACAGTTAGCCAGTGCTCGTTTTTACAAGGCGATGCATGATGGGTGTCGAACAGGGGGTTTCTTGGAAATCATCCCTTTTGTGGAAGAATTCCAGTCTGATCTGGCTCTCATCGATCGTTGTATTGAAGGTCTCCACGGTGAGCAGAATTGGGTGACGGATGTGGAGGATATGATCTCACTTAACATTGAAGGGAAATTTTACGATGGCTTTATTGATCGAAAGGAGCATAAATATACCGATAAACTCCTTGTCACAAAGACTCAGAAGATCATCAATATCGATATAGATTTCAATTCCATTATTGACCAATTGGGCAGTAAAGGTATCCAGCTTCAGGCTATTCAGTGTCCTCAGTGCGGGCATGCCTGTGATGTTCCCTCTAGTGGTTCACTCTTCAAATGTCCGGCTTGCGGCGCGATCATAAAAGCAACGGATATGATCGAAAAATTCAAGGGTTTACTCTCTTAGAGGATGCAGCGGATCAATTATTTTTTTATTGGTTTCCAATGGTTGGATATTTTTTGTGAACTGGGGTTCGATTATTGCCAATTTCCTCTGAAATCAGTTGCATGAAATTCCGGATTAAGTCACATTCTGAATGTGCACACATTTTCTATTTGATCCATGCAGGCCAGCCAGATCATATAATTACAGATAGCTTTTATATTTCTTTTTGCCTATGAAGGAGAAGAACAATGTCCACCTGTATCCTGCATGCTTTTATTTCGGTGTTGCCAGCCAGCTTCCTGATCGGTCTGGGATCCAGCTTCATGTGGGGACCGCTATCAGGGGTGGGCAGGGACAGTAATGACCCGCACAACAATTGGAACTTGCAGAAACAGAAGTACGGCAGTGCTTTCAAAGCCTGGCTGCGCTTGTTCGTCCTTTTTACCCTGGTCGCTTATGTCATCTTCGCCATCGCGCAGATCATCAAATGCTATTATTAGATCAAAAAACAAGACGAAAAGTATGGTCTATCCTCACCGGAGTTGATTGGGGAATTTTCTGAGGATAGATTCTCCCGGAATTATTGATAGGGATGTTTAGTTTTCTTGACGACCTTGTTTAAAGCCTGATCTCGAAGCGGTTGTGCTCGGGTGAGATGTTTCGCTGGCGCTCTGCATGACGTATGGATCAGGCGGTTTGTGTATAGATAAACAAGTTATTGATATGAAAAAGGATGCGATTCTATCGTCATCCGGAGGGAACCTGGTGACCGAAAGATCTCGCCAATACGATAGGGAAACGTTGTGCAGTCGTAACAAAAGTGATTCGATCAAGGTGTTAGATTCTGGCAGAGAGAAACAAAATTGTTCTAATTTATTTTCCTTGTTTTTCTAGCTAACCTTGTCATATCGACTAAAAGTTCCCTGCCCAACAACAACCCCCTCAACAATAGTAACCGCAGGAACCGACCAATACACCCCTGCCATGCAACAAAGCCAAGTTCATCGCTGAGAATATCCCGGATAACATGGAATTTGCACCGGGGGAGACCTTCACCAAGACCTGCACCTGTCAATATGATCTGCCCGTGAGTGATTATCGATATTCATATTGAAAAATAGATTTTTTGATCCATAATATTAATAAATAGCTGATACCGGTTTCAATGAAACGACGGATATGATGATTTAAGGTTCGCGAGGGTATAGGGTTTAATAATAATGAATATGTAAGAGGGAACTTTAAATATGGCAAAAAAAGAAGATCGTCTTTCATTGCGGGAAGATCTGTTCTATGCTCCGATCCATATCGGGGTGGTATGGCAAATCCTGCTCATTCTGGTTTTGATGGTTGGATCGGGCTTGTTTGTGCATACGACAGGTGGGATCAAATATGTTTACTCCCACACCATGTATCTCTCCATCATTCTGGCTGCTTTCTTTTTCAATGTCCCTGGTGGGATCATTGTTGGAATCTTAGCCGGGTTGGTATTGGGTCCTTATATGCCCCTGAATATCCAGACGGGGGAGATGCAAACCACCGTTAACTGGTTGTATCGTATGGGTATTTTTGTGATCGTCGGGATGACACTGGGGTCGATGTTTTCACTGGCGAAAAAACAGGTACAGGAAATCCAACGAATGGCACTCTTTGACCGGAACACCGGTCTTCCCAATCGCTCTCACCTGTATCTTGATCTTGATCGTATGATAAAAGAGATCGAGGCAGATGTGCAATATGCCATCTTTGTTATCCAGGTAGATAACCATTCTAGGATAACCCGAGTGTTGAGACTGGAAGAGATGAATGATCTCAATACCAACGTTTCAGCACGGCTGAAAAAAGCCCTGGGAGAATCAGAGAGTGTCTATCAATTATTTCCATATTTGATGTGCATTGTACTTAGAGCGGAAAAAGGAGAAGAATTTTGCCGCGCTGTGGCAGATTCCATTCATCAAGAATTACAGACACCGTTTGAGGTCAATGGCATCCCTGTTTTTATCAATGTGAGTATCGGTATTGCCATTGATAATGTCAAGCATATCTCCCCGACATTTTTCCTGCAAAAGGGGAGTGTGGCAGCCCAAATAGCCAGCGAAAAGGAATTGAAATACTGGATCTACAAAGAGGAAGAATTCGATACTGCCAGAGACAACCAGGTATTACTGGGCGATGTGCAAGGTGGAATCGAACGGCGTGAATTCAACTTACACTACCAACCTGTATTAAACCTGGCAGATGGAACGTTGAAGAGTGTGGAAGCATTATTGCGCTGGAATCATCATGGGCAGGAGATGATCCCTCCTATGCGCTTCCTTCCGACACTGGAACACACATCTCTTTTGTATTCTATCCATGACTGGGAATTAGAAGAAGCTATTAAACAATTGGCCGAATGGGATTGTTATAAGGGCTCACTGGCAATCAACCTTTCAACCCGTTTGTTGTTGGATCACAGTTGGATCCAAAAATATGAAGAGTTGCTAAAAATATACCATATTGATCCGAAACGTATTGTTTTTGAGATCACTGAAACGGTCATCATGAAAGATGTCGAAAGATCGAGTGAGGCATTACGACGCTTGAAAGATATAGGTTCACTGATCGCCCTGGACGATTTTGGCACCGGCTATTCTTCGCTGGAATACATCCAGATGCTGCCGATCGATTATATGAAGATCGACCAGCGTTTTGTGAAAGATGTGCACAGCCAGCCCAAGAACCAAAAGATCGTGCGAACTGCCATTTCATTGGCAAAGTCAATCGAGGTAGAAACAGTAGCAGAAGGGATCGAGTCACAGGAAGATTATGATTGGCTGGTGCGGGCAGGCTGTAAATACGGGCAGGGGTATTTCATGGGCAAACCCATGTCTGCGGAAGATTTTCTAGAGTGGATCAAATGCCAGGATAGCTATATTTCGGCTGCACAGGCTGATTGATTTCTTAATTGCGCTTCAATTTCCATTGATGCCCACAGTGCTGGCAGACTGCCAGCTTCTGCATGGTCGTCTCCAATGGGCGGTGGTGGAAAATACGAATGAGCAGCATGGGCAGTGTGACGAACAACCACATCAGCACCTCGATCACCCAACCGATCAATAGAAAATAGATCCACCATAGGGCAGAACGTTTTTTTGTATGGGTATCTGCAATAACCTGAACGGAGATATCTGTGGATTTACATTTGGGGCAGATCAGAGTATAGGAAGTCATGCTGTTTTTCTCGCTATTGATATTAGGATACTGGTTGATTATATCTTAAGGAATGAAGACCGCTTTGATGATCTTGCCAGATATGGCGGCCTGTACACCCTGCCGGAATTCGATCAATGGGTATGTTGAGATGATGCGCTCGACATGGACGTGACCTTCGCCGATCAAGCGCAGCGCTTCTTGATGGTGGTGGGGAGCATAGATGCTGGATCCGATCAGGCGAATGCAATCGTAATGCACTTTGTTGAGGTCGAAAGGGATCACAGATTGCCCCTTGGGCAGACCGGCGAACACCACGATCTGTCCGCCTTTGCTGATGCTTTCCAGAGCTTGCTGTTGTACCACGGGCGCTGCGGTGGCGGTGAAGATGAGATCGACTCCCACATCGTTGGTAATAGATTGGATCCTCTCTACGGCATTCTCGTTGGAAGCATTAATGCTGTGACTGGGTTGGAAATGCTGGGCAATGTGAAGGCGTGTCTCATTGGGGTCGATGATGATGATAGAGTGCAAACCCTGGTTGCGCAGCAGTTGCAGTAGCAAACATCCAATGGCGCCGGAACCGAAGATGGCGGCGCTGTGCACGTTGCGTAAGTCGACCAGATCTATGGCGTGCAGGCAGGCTGCCAGCGGTTCAGCCAGAGCGGCAGGTACGGCATCCAACCCTGGCGGGATGGGATTGATAATCCCGTGCTGCAGGGCATCTTGCGGGAGGACAATGTAATCGGCAAAACCTCCCGGCCAGGTCTGCCCGATCTCGCGGTAGTGCTGGCATAACTCAAATTGACCACGCCGGCAAAAATGACAGGTGCCGCAATAAACCACCGGTGCCAGCGCCAGGCGCATGCCGGGTGACCAGCGGGGGTCAACCAGCGCTCCGGAAACCTGGATCGTGCCGCTGATCTCGTGCCCCAGGACATAAGGAGGGGTGACCTTGCGATGCCCGAATTTGAGTGTGCGCAGATCCGAACCGCACAAGCCCACCGCATCCACCTTCATCAACACTGCATTATCAGAGATGGATGGAATGGGCATTTTTTCCAATGTATAGTCTCCGGGTCCCTTGTAGATCACTGCGTGCATCTCTTCCATGTTGCCTCTTTTTTTTGTTTTTTCTATCATCATTTTAATGGCATTCTATAGAATTGCTGCCAATCGTGCAGAGTAACCCTGATTATAAATTGTTGGGAATCAATTCATCATTGAAGATTCAACCTATCATTATTCATGTAGTCATTTATGGGTGATATTTTCATTGGTGATTCACACTGCTCATTTAAATGCTTGATTTTCAGTATGAAACATGCTATAATAGCAGGTGAACAAAAGAACAGTATTGAGCATATGAACACTTATGGCGACTGATCCGATCACGCAAAAACTGATGTACAAGATAGCCCGCGCTTATTATGATGATGGATTGACTCAACAGGAGATAGGGGCGAGATTTGGGTTGTCGCGTATTAAAGTAGGGCGGTTGCTGGAAAAAGCGCGCCGGGAAAAACTGGTGCAGATCTCTATTCAAGAACCGAAGATCGATGCGGATATTGAGTTAGAGAACAAAATAGAAAAGAAATACAATGTCGATGAGGTCATTCTAGTACCTGTCAAGAATGATCATCAACGCACCCTGCAAGCCATCGGGATGGCGACCGCCGATTTCTTGGACCGAGTCATCTCTGGTGATGAGATCATCGGCATCACTTGGGGCGGCACCATGCTGGCGATGGTAGATGCCCTGCACAGCAATAATTGGCCGGGTATGCGCATCGTCCAGTTGCTGGGAGGGTTGGGTTCATCGCAGGCAGATATGTATGCTGCCGATCTGACCATCCGCATGGCGCAGACCTTTGGCGCAAAAGCTCGCCTTTTATCGGCGCCGGGCATTGTGCCTACCAAAGAAATCTGCGATGCGTTGCGGCAAGACCAGCAGATTGAAGAAACCCTGGAACTGGGCAAAAAAGCCGATATCGCCATCGTCGGTCTGGGAAGACCTACTTCCAGCTCACCGGTCATTAAATATGGCATCCTTTCACCGGATGAATTGGTGCAATTGGAGAAACAAGGCGCCGTGGGGGATGTGGGACTTCGTTTCATGGATGCCAATGGAGAGGCGATCAAAAATGAAATCAACAACCGCATCATTGGGTTGGATTTTGCGCAGTACAAAAGTATTAAAAAAGTTGTTGGGATCGCAGCCGGTCCCGAAAAATATGAAGTAGTAAAAGCATCTCTTATTGGTAATTTACTTAGTGTTTTGATAACCGATTCGGAAATAGGAAAACGATTGGTGGAATAAGAAAAACCGAAAAAACGGAGTTGAGATGCAGCTTGGATCAACCATCATTGTTGCTTTTGTAGTTGCTTGGGTCATTCAATACGCGATGACTTTTCTGCAAATGCGTCGCTATAATCAACGTCTAAAGAAAATGAAGAAAATGGGACCTACGGCAGTAGGTATGTCAGGTTCCATGTATAAGAGACGCGCTTATGGGGTATTAGTATTCGATGATCAAGAAAAGATCATCCATGCCGAACAATTTTCTGGATGGACCGTTTTTGCCGGTTTAAAACCCGTAAATGAATTAGTGGGGCTTACGCTCACTCAAGTGAAAGATGAGAGTGTGGAGTTGCCTATATCGAAAAAGATCCGCAGTGCCTTTATCAATGCTGTCGATCAGGTGGAACACGCCAGAAAAAAAGCTGCCGAGGCAGCCGCCCAGGCACAAATTGACACACAACCGGATGAGAATTCTTCGGGGGTTAATGTAGAAAATTAAAAAAAAGGAGGTGTTTCATAAGAAGATCAAATAAGAGGTAATTGAAAGTCGGCAATTTAAAAACAAAAAATTTTGGAGGTTATTCACAATGGAAGGATTAGCAAAATTTGCTGAGGGCTTCATTGGAGTATTCCAGCAAGGTGGTCAGACATTCGTTGGACTGGTCACTGGGATCATTCCTCTGTTGATAGTCCTAATGACCGCGGTCAATGCATTGATTGCAATGATCGGACCTGAAAAGGTTGAAAATCTTGGTAAGGTAGCCGCGCGCCCCGGTATTCTCTATTATCCTTTGCGCTATATGATCTTGCCTTTTGTAGCAGTGTTCTTTTTCACCAACCCAATGGCATACACCATGGGACGTTTCTTACCCGAACGCTACAAACCAGCTTTCTACGATGCCGCTGTCAGTTTCGTGCACCCACCGTTGGGACTCTTCCCGCACGTCAACCCCGGTGAGTATTTCGTTTGGGCTGGTATCGCAGCCGGCATCACCACCCTTGGTTTACCTTTAGGCGATCTGGCTATCCGCTACCTGCTGGTCGGTCTGGTTGTAATTTTGATCCGCGGTATCTTAACCGAAGCGATCACTGCCGTTATGATGGGTCGCAAAGCGGCGGAAAAGAAATAGGAGAGAATCATGGCTAAATTTCTTGAAAAAATCGGACGTGGTGTAGGGAAAGTTGTTGGTCTGCTGTATCAGGCAGGTCGTGAATCAATTGACCAGGTTATCAAGAACGTATTACCGTTCATGGCATTCATCTCCATGATCATCGGTATCATCCTGGCAACTGGTGTTGGTGATTTTCTGGCAAACACCCTGGCTCCCCTGGCATCCAGCCTGATCGGTCTGCTGGTCATGACCCTGATCATTGGATTCCCTGTTCTTTCCCCACTGCTGGGACCTGGCGCGGTCATCGCCCAGATCATCGGTACACTGTTGGGAACTTTGATCGGTGAAGGCGCAATTCCTCCACAAATGGCACTCCCGGCTTTGTTCGCGATCAACCCGCAGGTTGGTTGTGATTTCATCCCGGTAGGTCTGTCATTGGGTGAGGCTGAACCCGAAACCGTTGAAATCGGCGTTCCGGCAGTATTGTTCTCCCGATTCGTCACCGGACCCATCTCTGTTGTGTTGGCCTGGTTGGCAAGCTTTGGATTATATTCTGCTTAAATAATTGGGAAAAAGGCGTGAAGGGTGGCAGATCGTGAGACCTGCCCCCTTCACCACACACACACTTATTATAATTGAAATGTAAGAATAAGAAAAAAGAGGTTCCGAAAACATGGCTGATAAGAAATATAAGAAGATAAAGATCAAAGCTGGACCGAAAGGTTGGGGTGGTCCACTGGTTATCGAGCCAACCGATGAAAAGAATCTGATCTACTCCGTTACCGGCGGTGGCATTCATCCATTAGCTGCGAAAATCGCTGAACTGACGGGCGGAACAACTTTTGACGGTTTTAAATCTCGTGCTCCATTTGAACAAATTGCAGTATGTGTGATCGACTGCGGTGGCACCGCCCGAGTGGGTGTTTACCCAATGAAGAAAGTGCCCACGGTCGACATTTATCCTACTTCACCATCTGGTCCACTTTTCCGTTTCATCACTGAAGACATTTTTGTTTCAGGAGTACGGATGGAAGATATTGAAGTACTAGACTGACCTGCTAAAAGTTCATTAACATCTGGCGAAAATAACTTCTATTGTGAAAAATGATGGAGGTTCGTTTTCGGATTTAAAAAAAGGAGTGGACCATGATCAAATATCAGGGAAAAGTCATCTCGATCGGTCCATTGGTCGATGAATTTAAACAGGCTGGCATTCTGGTTTTTTTTGGAGAGAAAGCGCCTGAAGAATTAGTGGAGTTTTCTATCATCCACGATGCAAAAGACCTGATAAAACCTGTCGAATCTGGGGATACGGTGTATATCGGCTCCGAAGGATTCAAGGTACTGTCAGTTGGAGAAGTTGCCAATACAAATCTGGCGAATCTGGGACATTTAATCCTCAAATTCAGCGGTGAGGATACAGCCCGTCTGCCTGGAGATGTGAATGTGGAAGAAAAACACATCCCGGCTATTGCAATTGGCACAGAAATCAAAATTGAAGGAAGTTGAATTTTGGAGGATATGGAATGTCCTTTAAAGAGTTGTTGTATAAATTCGAAAAGGAGAATAAGCGACCTGTACGGGTAGGGCTGTTGGGTGCCGGTCAAATGGGCACCGGGTTGATCAGCCAGATCGAAAAAATGCATGGCATCAAGGTCGCCGCGGTTGCGGACGTACGAAAAGATCGTGCTTATGAAGCTTATCAGGAAGCCAGTGTCGACAAAGCACTGCTTGTGAAAAATGATGACGATCCCGAAAAAGCAGCACAGGCGGTCGAAAATGGCAAGCGCATTGCCTGTCACACTTCGGATATGATCGTACAGATTCCCAACCTGGATATTGTGGTCGAGTCGACCGGTATCCCAGAAGTAGGTGCAAAATTCTGCTATGATGCCATCTTGGCACGCAAATCTGTGGTCAATATGAATGTGGAGACAGATGTGGTGGTGGGCTACCAATTGGCGAAGATGGCAGCAGCAGCTGGTGTGGTCTATACCCTGGTAGCTGGTGACGAGCCGGGCTCTGTCAAAGAACTGTATGACTTCGCCGATACATTGGGTTTTGAGATCGTATGTATCGGAAAAGGGAAAAATAACCCGCTGCATCCCCAGGCTACTCCCGATTCGGTGGCGGAATCAGCCAAGGCACAGAATATGAATCCCAAGATGCTGGCGGCGTTTGAAGATGGCACCAAGACCATGGCAGAAATGACCGCTATGGCGAACGGAACCGGTTATGCACCAGAAGTGCGCGGAGCGCACGGTCCCACCGTGGAGGTTGCAGATCTGCCAAAGGTGTTCTGCCCGAAAAAAAATGGTGGCATCCTTGAAACACGCCATGCTGTCGATTATGCCATGGGGAAGATCGCCCCGGGGGTGTTTATCATCATCACCACCGATCAGCCCAAGATCATGGCTGACCTGAATTACCTGCATGTCAGCCACTATGGCAATTACTGGGCTTTGTATCGCCCCTATCACATGGCGAACCTGGAAACACCCATTTCGATCCTGCGCGCTTTCTTCCACCATGAAGAAACACTGGCGACCCACACTGCTCCCACCGCCGAGACCATCACCATGGCAAAGCGAGATCTGAAAGCTGGTGAAAAAGTAGATTACCTGGGTGGTTACACGGTATATGGTAATATTGAAAAAGCTGAAGTGGCACGCCAAGAGGGCTTGGTACCACTCGGTTTGACCGTCGGTGGCATTATTACAAAGGATGTCAAACAGGGTCAGCCGTTGCATTATTCTGAAGTGGAGTTGAACGAATCGCAAACCATCTATCACTTACGCTGGCTTCAGGATAAGGCGCTGGGGTATTTGGATTAGAGCATTTTGAAAAACAGGTGTATATGTTGAAACAATTCCAGCGGGCAACATGGAAGATTGTTGATCTGGTAAATTCACCTCGCAAAACACAGAAGATCACACGCAGTGCAGTAGCATCGCGTGTGATCTTTGCGCAATATCTGGCTGTTGCCAAATTTCTGGATACCAGGGGCTTTTGTGCCGGTTCACTGGCGGAAATGAGCATGCGGGTGGCTGGCGGTAAGTTCCTGATCAACCCGTCTGGCGTTCCTTTGAGCTTATTGGATGAAGAAACGCTACTCTTTGCCGGGGTGGAGAAGATACCACAAGATGAGGAATTGGCACTGGTCAGGCATGCAACCTGGCATCAGCATATCTACCAGCACAGCTCTGCAGCCGCAGTACTGCTGTGCCAGCCGCGTCATGTGATGGCAATACTGAACAAGCGACAGATCCCTCCCCAGGGGATATTGAGGGATGCAGATGCTTTGATCAAGCGACTGAAATTGATCCCGCAAGACAAGGTCAATGAAGAAAATATAAAAAAAGAGGACGAGATGTGGTTGATCCCGTCCAGCGGAGTGATATTGTGGGGAAAAACGCTGGCGCAGCTCGTCGACCGGGTGGAGATGCTTGAAAGCGTTTGTGCTATTTTCCTAAGCGATATTTAGAAGATCTTTCGCTTTTCCCAAACTGCTGCTCAATTCAAAATAAGTGTTGAGTTTTTTGAAAACTGCCTGCCTGCGCGTCAGGTTTCTTTCGTTCACATCTTTCAGATTATTGACAGGCATGGGAAGAGATGCTTGCTGATAAGCGGTGAACAGTTCCGTAAAAACATTTAATTTGCAAATGCCTCTTTGAACAGCCTGTCTTATCTGATCGTGGTCCGTCCCGGAAGTACCATGCAGTACCAACGGTATATTGGAGATATGAGCGATCTCTTCCAGCAGATCGAGGTGCAGGCAATCTGCCACACGGTAGAATCCGTGCTGGGTTCCGATGGAAACAGCCAACGCATCCACTTCTGTGCGGTTAACGAATTCTTTTACCTGCATAGGATTGGTCAGCTCTTCAGCAGAGGGATCACTGACAAGATAATCACTGCCATTTCCCACATGCCCTAATTCTGCTTCCACGCTGGCGTGATAAGTTCTAGCCAGGCTGACTACTTTTTGAGTGATCTTTACATTCTCGTCAAAAGATCGCATACTGGCATCGATCATTACAGATGTAAAGCCCAGATCCAGATACTTATGAACGATATTGATATCCAAAGCATGGTCGAGATGAAGTGCAACGGGAACATTTTGCTTATCGGAGAGTTCTCTGGCAATATGAATGCATTGGTCAATATCATCCAGTTCGAAGGTATTGAATTCACTGTGACAATAACTGAGAATAAGAGGGGCGTGGTGCTCGCTGGCGCAATCCAATAGAATTTGAGCGAAATCGAGACTGAAAAAGTCAGGAGCCACGACAGCATATTGTTTTTTTTGAGCCTGTTTTAGAATTTCAGATAGGGTAAAAAGCATTAATCAATATCTCCATTTCGTTCAAGTATCAATAAGAGCTGGCACCGATCACATTGGTTCCCAATAAATTTGCCAGGTCATGAGCTGCTGTTTCAAATTTTCCATATACGAGGGGATAATGGTGTTGGTATCCGGAATCCATGATGGTTTGCACAAGATCGAGACATGCCAGCTGATCACCCTGCATATACAGATCACGCAGCCATGCGCTGCTGCCAATATAGGATGGTTTCTTGTTATCCAGGGTGCCCTCGAATACCAATAGATTTTCAAAACTGGGGCAGAACCCCAGGATGGTTGCCGGTCCGGGTTTTAGCCGCAGGTTGTTGTGCAGTCCCAGCGGTGCATGGGGGTCGTTATCGAACAGCCACAGGGATTGCATTTCAATTCCCCTTTCATCAGCTAACGAAGGAGCAGTGGGTCCGCAATGCCATAACAAGATGCTGTCATCTTGGGGATCGATGGTGACCATATCCATAATGGTTGTGACTTTCCCTAAACTGAGCAAATTCAAGGTCAACATTCCCAATGCTCCCGGAACATCCCCTTCACATGAAGAGACCAACCCGCTATCGTTGAGCTGACCCAGCAAAGTGCAAACGGCGAGCTGGCGGTCATTTTGAAAAGCCGGCCAGCAGCTTATCGCCACCGCATCCAGCATGTTTTTTTCGACGAAGGTCTGAAAAGCTGCCTGGAAGCGTGCGGTTGAACGAAAATGACTTTCCATATCAGAAGAATATGTGCTTGTTTGTTCTCTTAATTTCTGATAATGACGATTCAGCAGTGCTTCATCAGAAATGGAATCTGCCAGTGTGTAGATGTCCTTCAATTCAAATTCAACAAGGCTGGCGCCGATCTTCGATTTGAGGATGCTCGGATCGACGGTCAAATTATCAAACCCCGCTGCCACCCCTCCCACCAGTCCAATTCGCGAATGCTTGAGATTGATCTCTGCGTAGATCGCACGAATCAATGCTTCGAAGCGATCCCTGAAACTCTGTTCGACCGCTCTTCCAAAGAACCATTTTACAGGTTCTTTGCTGAAAGCGGTTCTGGTCTTGATAATGCTGTTATACATGTTCAGGGCAGTGAATGAATTCAGGGGAAGACCACCTTCTTCGGTGGGGTCGCCTTCAGGAATAGCCCATAAAGCAACATGGACGCCAATTTCCAGAAACGGATAGATGAATTTGCCTCCTGAAAAAGAGCTTGCCTGGATCAGTATCAGATCCACTTTTGCCTGGCTGAATTCACGGGCAGCTTCTTGCGCTGTTGACAGATCATAAATACCGCGGTCGAAAATGATCAGATCTGTTTCCAGTGCGGAAACCAAGTCAGAAAGTTCCCGCGCATCTTGGCTGAAATAGGTTTCCTTCGGACCTCTGAAGGGTCTGGTCATCAAACCCACCAAACCGACTGTTACTTTTCGTGTATTGCTCATATTCGATGCTCCAGATACATTATTTGTACGGCCAACGGAAACACGCTCCGCTTGCAGGGTCGTTCCAAAGGGATTTCATTTCTTCCGTCAATGCACATAAAGAAAGAGAAAACCCCTTCATTTCCTGGGTTGTAAAGAATGACCCAACCACGGAGCTCGCCGGTTGGATGCCTTTTTGTACCAGGAGGTCGAAGATATTTTGAAAAAGAATGTGAAGTTCCATCAGCGAAGTACCGCCCGACCCGTTGAGCAGGACCAGATATTTCTTCTCATCAAATTCTTCTAGGTCGTTGACCAGTTTATCAACCACCCTGTTGACAATCTCACGGGCGGGTTTCAATACTCCACTATATACACCTGCTTCTCCGTGCACCCCCGTCCCGATCTCCAAATGATCTTCCGGTATCTCGAACAATGGTTTTCCTGTGACAGGGTGGGTGGGGGCACTCAACGCGACAGCTAGTGAAGCAGTTCGTTCGTTCGTTTTCCGCATGATCTCCGCTACTTTCGCCAAGGGATAACCTCGTTCGGCAGCAGCCCCTCCGATCTTGAGGGCAAAAAGCAAACCACCCAATCCGCGCCTTTCGATGAATTGCGAACGAGGTGCGGTGGCTATGTCATCACTGGAGAGCACCAATTCAACTGGAATAGCAGCTTGCTCGGCTCTTCTTTTTGCCAATCTGGCATTCAAGACATCTCCTGTATGGTTGGAGACCAGCAGGATGACCCCTGCCTTCCGATTGGCATATTGAATAGCTCTGGAGATCTTTATCCCTGAAGCGCAAGTGAAAATTGGCCCATACACATCGGCATCCAGCAATCCATAACCGATAAAACCACCCATTGAAGGGGTGTGTCCTCCGCCGTGCCCGATGGCAATGCCCACTTTGCCCGGCTCTTTCTGCTGGGCACGAATGAGCACCTCATCATCGGTCAATCTCACCAGCTCCGGATAAGCCAGTGACAAGCCGCGATTATCCTCATGAACGATCTCTGCCGGTTCATTGAGGAATTTCCCATGCGGGTGAAAATCTGTTGTTGATGTATCATCGCTTATATGCGCTTTTTCATTCAGCGCCGCTTGCCAGAGCGTATAGATGATCCATGCGAAAGACGTGGCACCTGCATCCTGATAATTTTTGGAGTTTTCTTTCAAAAAGCGTGCTCTACCCTGCCGTGCAACCATTTCTGCGGTTGCTTCGGCAGCTTTCTTCGTGATCTGCCAGGTCTGCTCCAACACATCTTGTGGCGACTGTTCTTCATTCTGTGATAAATATTTATAGGCAGGGATCATTGCGTCAAGGATGGTCTTGTCACCCGGCACCGCACCACCCACCTGCATGATGGCTTCAGCACCATTTTCGATGAAAACAGCCAGATCACCCGTCGATAGACCACATTTTCCTTTGAACAAAACCCCGCCTTCCGCAAAAAATGCAGAAAGGATCGGACCAATAGCTCCGCCACTGCCTTCAGCGAAGGCAATGGCTGCCGTATCGAACAAGTCAGCGAAATCATGACAATTTGCTTTGGAGATACGTTTGTAGATCTCCGTTGTGCCTCTTTGCATGGTATAACCGTGGTCGCCATCACCCACGGTCGTGTCAAGCTCGTTCAGTTCGGGGTAATGTTGGTCGAAGACCTGTTTAAGGAGCACAAAAAAAATCTTCCCTTGTTCAAACATTAGCATGGGCAAGTCCTTTTTTTAAGAAATCAGCGGTCTCTCGAGCGGTTTCCATCAAATCACTTGCTAGCGGACGCCAGATCGTCAACCCGCGCCCCACTTCCCCTGCTGGATTGACAAAAACCTCTGCCACCACATAACCCTGATATCGGATTTCTCGCAGTGTCTGGAAGATATCTTCCCATTGAATATGCCCTCTGCCGGGCGCTTTCCGGTTATTATCCACACAGTGAATGTGTCCCAAGTTTGTACCGGCGCTACGAACAGCATCTGCAATATCATCCTCTTCGATGTTCATATGGAAAGTATCCAGATGCAATTTCACATACGGGTTGTTGACCTCTTGGAGAAAATCTAAACCTTGCTTCGTGGAATTCAGTAGGTACCCTTCAAACCGGTTGACCACTTCAAGGCATAGGGTTATCTCATTATCCTGCGCGATATTCGATACTTCTTTAATGGATGATATCGAATGCTTTCTTCTGGATGCCAGATCATCCTCCGGAAAATACCCCCAGGGCGCATAGGTCACCCCCACCAGTACGGGACTGCCCAGTGTTTTAGCTGCTTCCAGGCATTTTCTGAGGAATTGGATTCCCTGTTTCCGCAGCGCTGCGTCAGGGGAAGTGATATCCTGAGATTGGTTCAATCCAATGCTGCAAGAGGCGCGCATACCATTCTCATCGAGTGCTTTCTGCAACCTGTTCAAAGGCATTTTTTCAAGTTGGAGAAGAGGAAATTCACAAATATCAAACCCCGCATCTTTTGTGAGTTTGATCAATGGTTCCAGATCATCGCTCCATTTTGTTTGCCAAAAAGAAAGATGTAAACCAACCGGCAGCATAATTCTCCTTCATGTATTATTATTAAGACTCTTTACTATCGAAGAAATGATCAATTTGAAATAGTAAAGAGTATCAATAATCCATCTCTCTCTTCGTAAGAAGAGAGAGATGGGACTCGGGGTTACAATCTTACAAACCAAACAACTTGGCGATACCACCAACGATGACGGCGATCACACCAAAATCGTTTCCACCATAGAGGTTTACGAATCCGGCGGCACTGTTCATCACGAATGGCAGTGCAGCAGCCTGGAATCCGATCATCAAGAAACCACCGACGATAGCTGTGATGATAACACCACGACGACCACCGGAGGCGTTGGCAAGAATGCATGCCGGACCGACATCAAAGAAAGCAGCGACAATGGTGGGTAGCAGCATGTATGGGAAACCAGCTACACCGAAAAGTACCAATGCAACCATCGAGCTGATCACGGCAATCGGGAAACCTATGGTCAAGGCATTCTGCCCATAGGGGAAGATCATCGGACAGTCCAGCGCGGGAATGGCATTGGGGACGATCTTGTCTGCGAAGCCCTTGAAGGCAGGGGTAATTTCAGCCAACATCATGCGCACACCGGTCAACAGAACGGTCAGGCTGGCGCCAAATAGAATGGCTTTGTACAGAAGGGATAATACACTTACTACTCCGCTTCCTGCACCGTAAGTGGCTGCCGTCCAATCCCAACCGGCGATCAACCCCAGGACGATAAATAATACGAACATTACCAAGGTGGTTGAGATGGTCATGGATTTCATGAATGACCATTTATCGGAGATCTTGCTATCTTCGGTATTGTGCTTGGGATCTCCAAACCATTTTCCTAAATAGGCGCCGACAACGGCAATCATGGTGGTTGAATGCCCGATCGTGAAATCTTTTGTGCCGGTCAATTTGAAGACAAAAGGTGAAATCAGGGCGGGTAGAACGGTTAAGATGATGCCCAGCACGATTGAGCCGATTGCAATCAGAGGAATACCGGATAGTTTTCCACCATCAGCCAGCGCTGCTGCAACCATGAAGGCGTTCCAGAACATGATATGCCCGGTGAGGAATACATATTTCCACTTGGTGATCCTGGCCAGGATGACATTGACGACAAAGCCAAGCACCATGATCAAGACAACTTCCAGACCGAAGGTTGCCAGGAATGCGGTCCAATCTGCTGCTACGGCAGAACCTTCATATTGGTAGATCTGACCGAACATATCCACAATGGGTTGGATGGCAGTACTGATCAGGTCCACGGCGGAGAACAAAATCACCACGCCAGCCATGGTTTTTACGGTGCCGGTGACGATTTCACTGAAGGTTTTCTTTTGGAATAACAGACCCAAAAAAGCGACCAAACCCAGAATGAAAGTCGGCAGTAAACGCGGAACGATACTAAAAACAAGATTGAGGTCCATCTTTTAAAACTCCTTTTTATAAAAAAATTGAATTATTGACCTAATAAAAAAATTGAATGATTTTCACCTCCTCTCCCTTGAATTCAAGGTTGATCTGGAAACCTTTATCACTTGAGGTCAGACGTATTTCTCTTTTTTCAGGAAAGATCTGCTGAAGGGTATGGATATTGACTGCCGGTAAATCAATTTGGACATCTGCATTAACCGCAACGGGACGATAGTTTGTAAAGATGATCATCCCGCCTTTCGGGTTGACCAACACATGGGCGTCTATATCCCGTCTGGTGCGTTGATCGTAATTCATTACGATATGCGGAACTGGAAGGTCAAGATCTTTGATCAATGTCGGCAGCAGGTAATTGTGTGCTGAAACATAGGCAGCGTCACTTTGTGTTGAAATGTAGATCGCTCTACCTTTGTGATAAGGGTGAAGTGTTACAGCTGGGTGTCTGTCGTCAAAAGTTGCCAGCACTTGTGTACCCTCTTGAAGTTTCAGCACATCACGGTTATGCCATCCCTCAAAAATTTGATCTCCATATATGACCTGATGATTGTTCAGCAGATCGGGTTCACTCGATCGGATCCCGAATACTTCTTTCAGAGGGGCGATGGGCACAATATGCTCATACCATCCCATTTCGTTCAGCGCGCCACAGCGGGCGAATCCGATCAATGTTCCGCCTTGCTTTACATACTCTTGCAGGATTTCTGCACTTTGCATATCGAGCAAACTCATCATTGGCAGCAAGATGATCCGGTATTTTTCAATCGTTTGATCCAGGCAAGCGACGTCAATAAAATCGAGGTTGTACCCCAGATCCCAGAACGCGCTGTAAGCGCCGCGTTGTGCGTTGAAGAGTTCCTCTTCCTGGTCGATTCCATTGAAGAAGATGGCGTTCGCTTTCGATTCCAGGATAGCAATTTCCGATTCGATCGGATGGGAAGATAAAAGAATGCTTTCATGATCTTTGATAAAGTTTCCCACAGTAGCAGCGGCTTCAAGCCGAGGTGTTTTATTGCCGTCCAGGTCAACCAGTGCTCCCCAGCGCAGGGGTTGGTAATCCCATTCTCTCCAGGGCATATACATCATCAATTTCACATCATGCCCGGTTGCTTCAAATCCGTTGCGGATGATATCGATTGCATTGGTATTGTGATCAGGTCCCATCACCCAGCCACCGATAGGTCCAGATTCGATCTCGTGCAGCCAGAAATCTGTTTTTGCATTCTGTGCCACACTTCTGCCGTGATCGAGGAACATCGAATTATGTTCCGGTCGGCTTGCCAATTTATTGCCGCTGCCCGGATAAAGGTCATAACCAATATGATCTGTTTGGGCAGCCAATTTCCATTGGTCCAAGCCCATCAAGGCACCAAAACGGTCATATCCCTTGAAATTGAAGGTGTTGATGGAGGTTGGATGATCAGGATCAATTTCTTTGAGAATATGATGCTGCCACCCCGCAAATTTTGTGAATGCATCTTGCCAAAATAAGCGCCAATCGATCCATTTAGTGACGCTTGCCCATCCGCTTGGTAACCCTTGTGGAGCGAATACATCGCTCCAATCATGATGAGTGAGATAGGTCGTCCCCCATGCCCATGCCTGGTTCAATTTATTAAGCGACCCATACTTATCGTGCACCCAGTTTCGGAATGCAGCCTGGCAGTGCTCGCAATAACAAAAGATATCCAATTCTTTGCTCCCACGGGGAGGGAGAAAGGGGAATCCGATCTCGTTGCTTATTTGCCAGCCAAAATGATTGGGTTGCTTTTGGATGAAGGAAAGCAGTGCCAAAAGGTACTTGTGCAAGGCTTCGCGGTAACCGGCATGATGGATACATACCCACCCGTAGGATGATCCTAGAGGATAACGCATATTGGTGTTGGACAGAATAGGAAGGTCTGGATATTTTTGTGCCAACCACAGTGGGGGAGAGGCACTTCCGGTGCTGATCATGATCGCTTGCCCCCAACCGGCAGCTTTGATATAAAATTTTTCAAGGAGGTCAAATTCGAAATTGCCTTCCTGCGGTTCGATGCGGTCCCAGGAACCGTGTACATCGCCAAGCCGGATGATGTTCATGCCGGCTTTTGCCATCAATGAAAGATCATGATCCCACTCACTTTCTGGAAAGACCAGTGGGGAATAAGAAGCGCCGTACCAAAACCGATCCCGATAACCCATGTTTGTTATTCCTCTTTGATCAACTCCTGGATGATTGCGAGTCCTTTTTCTTCCACTTCACCAGGACTGAGGAAATTCTTGATCACGATCACGGGCTTAGTGGAATCCTGAAAGAGATGGCTCATTTCATCCGATGTAAAAACCATGTCGAAGAATTGACCTTTTGCTGTTGCTTCATCAGAACAAAAAGTTTCTGCAGTGATGCTATGGTTCTTCAAAACTCTATCGACTGTCATCTTTAAGACCAACGAACTGCCGAGCCCGAACCCACATACCATCATGATCTTGATTTTTTTCATCGTTTCAATCATCCTTTCGAATTTTGCAAATAACGGGTCAATTCAGTGATGTTGGTTGCATTCAATAGGAACTGCTGGTTTTTTTCATCCATCAAGAATGTTGCCAGTTCCTGCAGCATGGTAATATGACTGCTGTGGTCAATACCGCAAAAAGTAATTAGTAAACGAACGGGATCATTGGACTTATTTCCAAAATTTACAGGCGGATCAAGAGTGATGATGCTCAAACCCACCGCCAGTGCGCCGTCTTCAGGTCTTGAATGTGCCAGGGCGATACCGGGGCTGAGGACCATGTATGGCCCCATATGGATGGCAGCCCGCATACATGCATCAACGTATGCCGGTGTGCAGATACCATGTTCCACCAGCAATCCACCTCCAATTTGAACAGCATTCTGCCAAGTATTGGCATTGACATGAAAAAGCACCAGATCGGGTTTTAGATAATCAAGTAGCATTGATCAATCCTCATTAAGTAATTGTTCGGCAATGGTGTGATTTGTGATCAGTACATTGAAGAAAGAATTCTTCAGAATGGCACGGATGGGTTTCTTTTTATCATCTCCACCAGCAACCAGCACACTCCATTCAATCTTTTTCAATTCATTCGGATCGATCCCGACCACCCTGCGATCCATAAAGGTGGGTACCAGTTCTCCGGCGTTGTTGAAGTAATGTCCTAGAATATCCCCAATGACATTCTTCTCTTCTAGGCGCTCCAATTCGGTTTTGCTGATCAAACCTTCTGTGTAAAGGATGGCATTATCATCGACGGTTCCAATGCTTTGCAGAACGATATTGCACTTTTTTGCCCGTTCGATCGAATTGATGATGGTTGTCTCACGCATGAGCATGTCATGCAGATTTTCATCTGAAACATAGTTGGGCGAATAAAATATCTCCGGAATCCCTCCGGCGATCTCTGCTAGATTGGCGGTCACATTATATTTTGCGACCCCGTCCGAATGATCGGAAGCACTGCCTACCACCTCGGTAAAAAAACATTCAGTTTTGGTGGAGGGATGAAACTCTTGTGGAATATGTGAGATAGTTCTGCTCAATCCCAAACCGATGCGGATGCCAGGGTGTAATTTCTTTTCGATCCATTTGGCTGCTCCCCTGGCTAATTGTGTATATAAGGAAATATTTTCATAAGGATCCGGGACGACCACCACATCCCGCAAATTGAATTTGACAATCAACTGGTTTTCCAGGTTGATGAAATTCTTTCCGGGGTCATGGATCAGAAATTTGACCAATCCCAGTTTAACAGCGCGATCCAAAAAACGATGGATGGAAACACGGGAATAGCCTAATTTTTGCCCAATTTGATCCTGGGTTAGGTTGTTTTCGTAGTACAAATTGGCGATCCTGAGCAGGAGATAAAGCTCTTCAGGATCGATGTTGGGGTTGGGTTTTAAATTTTGATGAATGACCATTTTTCAATAAGTAATTTTGTACAAGATATGTAATTAATTACATTATATAAGAAATTTATAAACATTTCAATCCCCCAGTCCAAAATATACCGTGTTTTGAGATATTTAATATGATCGTAATTGTTTGAGCATTACTTTCAAAGAAGGATACGCTATTTCCCAGGTGTGGATAGGGACACACTCGCCCCATCCTCGCGGCATACACAAATGCAGTCTGGATTGATCTCAGTCGGGATGCAGTTCTCATCGTAATACAAGAAATTAGCGCAGAAGCATTCGCAACCGGGTTCGGTTTCGATGGTGGAGCAATCCTGATTGCAGGGATAATTATCCTGGATGATCTTATACAGGATGCAGCTCTTCTTGGAAGAGGAAGTCACCCGATAAGTGAGCCAATCGATCTGGTATTGCTCATGCTTGATCTCGATTAGGATTGAGCCTTCGAACTGTTCGTTTATATTACGGTCGTTGAGCAGTTGCGAGATGGTCAACATGCTGCCGATAAAACCCTGCATGGTCTGCACTCCCACATAGCAGATCATGGATTGGGTGAATGTGTTGTTTTGCAGGCGTAAGTTGGTGCCTTTTATTTCTGATGCCACCAACACCTCGCCTACCAATTCCCCTGATAAGAAGAAACCCGAGTTGTAATATTCCAATCCATTGGCTTTTAACAAGGTGAGCGAGGCGTCTTTTGCCATTGTCCCCAACAGTTGCAGGTCGTCCCCGCAGTAAATATGGATATCTCCAATGCCGGCATCATCCGGTGTTGCGGTGGTGATGGTAGGTACGGTAAAAATAGCAACACTGGGCGAAGGCAGCGGTGTTTCATCACCAATGGCTGCAGGTCCGGCCGGAACGATCACCTTTGGTTGGCAGGCACTGATGAGGATGATAAGAATTGCGATGAAAACAGATCGTATCTTTAGCATTTTTCATCCATTGTGTGTTTATAATTCAATTGTAAATCGAAAAGGAAAACCCAGATAATGTGTGATACTTTTCAGACTAAAAAGAATATCCTGAAGCCAAAAAATTTCCTGTGTTTTTTCACAAATACAGCGTAATCAAGGTGGTTTGATCGAATGACACGAGTTTTTCAGAAACATGTCTATGCCATTTTATTTTTTTTGTTATGGGTAGCGTTTGTTATCTATCCTAATGTGGGGATCTATGACTGGGATAAAGAAATACTCTATAGCGCTTATATCAAAACATCCATCCAGATTGACCGACAGCTGCCATTTTTCTTGTGGAACAGTGCCGCTTTAGAGGGCTATCCGGCAGTAGATCAAAGTGCTTTTTTTGTCTCCAATCCGGAAACAATGCTGTTCACACCCTGCTTGCCATTGCTGTTGTTGTTCTCCCCCACATTCTTTCTCAAGTTGCTGGTGCTGTTGAACGCGCTGGCAGGTTATGCGGGAATTCTGGCTCTAGGGAAACGTTTAAAATGGAGTGAAACACAAAACCGCATTTTTTCGGCTTTATTCCTGCTCTCTCCGATTATCATCCAGCATGTAGCGATCGGGTATCTGCCATGGCTGAACCTGTACCTTTTCCCCTGGTTGTTGTATTTTCTGGTGGAAGACCATGTTCTCCGGCGCGGTATCGGGAGCGGGATGGTGCTGGCAGTGGTTTTGCTGCAGGGTGGTTTGCATCCTTTTGTATGGCTGGTTTTCTTCAGCGTATTCTATATGGTGCTGTTGGCAATCATTCAAAAAAAGGGGAATACATTATGGTCGCTTCCCATCTCCTTGGGGAGTGCAGCATTACTGGCACTGCCGCGCCTGTATCTCAGCCTGCAATCCTTTGGTGATTTCGCACAGCGTTTTTTCTCGGGTTATTCTCTATCTGGATTCTTGAAATGGGCTTTGATTCCCCCTTTCTTCACACCGTCCAGCATGGATGATATCGAATATTTCATTGAAGGTTACATTGATGGCGTGCCGTACTGGGATGGCGAGGTCTTTTGGGGGGCAGTGCTGCTGCTTAGCTTGCTGTTGCCTGCTTTTTTCTATTGGTCTCATCGGCAGGGGAAACCACGACCGCTCAGGTTGGCTGCTGCGGGGGCGGGATTGCTGCTGCTGTTGTTGTCTTTCAATGGTTTTTACCAGCACATCATCAGAGCTGTATCGACTTTCCTGCACTTACCCGCCTTGGAAGGCATGGAAAAATATCCCTTTCGTCTGGCAATTCCGGCATATTACGGGTTGGCTTTTGTGATCGCAGAGGGCTGGCATGATTGGCAGCACTTTTTCAACGCAGCCGGCGCGACTCTCAAGAAAGGCTGGCGTAAGACATATGCTGTCGTGCGCCAGATGGGCTTATGGCTGCAGCACCGCCCGCGCCTCAGCACTTGGCTGGCGCTCATCTCCGTTGGATTGTGCGGAGCGGTTGTTGGTTTCAGATCATGGTTGCTAACATGCACACACCAACAGATCCAGCTAGCTTATTATGGTCAGGGCTGGGGTTGGTTGAATAAAGCGATGGAGCACAGCAGCAGTATTCCTCTCGAGACCTATCTGGCGAAAGTCGATCTGCTTTATCTTTACATACTGCGTTTGTCGGCAGTCCTGGCTGTGTTGTTTTTACTCATCTGGATCTGGGGAAGAATTTGCATCCCCATCCATAAAGAGGAATACGGCAGTGCGGTTAATTTTCCCATGGCGGCACTGGAAGTTTTACTTGTGATACCTATGCTACTGGCTTTTGGCATGTGGTGGCGGGTGGCGCTGGCTACTCCCCAGAATCCTGCTCCTATCTGGCAGGCAGAGTCGCCGTACTTAACTACCAGTATCGGGGAAAAGGCAGTGGGGGCAGATGTGCTCTCCTATTCTGCCGATCATTTGACCATTGAAGTGGATGAAACGTGGGTGGGAAATACTTTGCTGCTGCCGGGCATCCCGGCGGAGGATGTCCGTTTTTTGCAGTTCAATGCTGATGAAATGACGCCAGTGGCACAGGATGGTGCCCTGGGATTGCAAATTCACCAGGAGGGTAATTTAAGTATCGATGTAAATACAAAATTGCTGACCATCCCTGCCTGGATAGCTATGTGTGCATGGCTGGTTGGTATATGGCTATTGGTGAAGAAAAAGAGTAAGAAAATTTGATGTCGCCACTCGCAATCGCGGAAAATAACCAGCAAAGAAATTTAAAGAAAAGGGAGAGAAAATCTCCTTTTCTTTAAAATAGCAGGAAAACGGGGATAGGAAGCAAAAACTTATATGCCAATGTGCATAACAACTTTATTATTAACATAATGATGATAAAAATAGCACTCCTTTCTTGTAATAATAGGGTAACGAATGTGATTGATCTTGGTGAATATAAACCTGTTGCTATGATTTACGAAAAGCGTTATTTTGTTACAATGGTCATAAGGGATATCCCTTATGTGCAAAACCCGAAAAGAGGAGATCTAGTATGAAGCATTATCGAAGTTTGGTGTTGATCCTGGTTCTAGGCTTGCTGCTGGTGGCATGTTCAAATCAGAGCGGCACCACAGATGAAAACCAACCTACCAATGATAAGAGTTCCCCTGTGATCAGTGGAGCGTGCGGGATAAGTTATTTCCCGATCCTACCGGATAAAACCTGGGTCTACCGCATCTATGATGAAAATAATCTGTATGTGGAAAATAGGGTGTGGTACGAAGATATCGGTGATACATCCTTTATCTGGAAGCAGGAAATGGATGGCGACCCCCCCATCACCTCGCAAGTCAAATGGAACTGCTCGGATGAAGGACTGGTCTCAACCGATTATGTGTCCAGCAACCTGCCCATGGTCATGCAAGCCATGGGCGTCGCTAGCGATTACCAGATCGAAACCCTGGAGTTCAGCGGTATTACTTTCCCTGCCAATGATTCGTGGTATGTGGGGTCTGCGTGGACTGGATCTTGGAAGGTCAATAGTGACCTCACTGTTGAAGATCTTGGTCAGGTCAATGCCGAGATAGCTGTAACAATGAGTAATGTCATCGGGGCAGAAGAACCTGTCAGTGTGCCAGCTGGAAGTTATGATAAAGCCCTGCGGGTAGATTCGACCATATCGATCGAAACAAAGATTGTCATGCAGGGCATGACCCTGCCAACCATCAATGGCGAATATACCATGACCTCCTGGTTCGTCGAGGGGGTAGGGATGGTGAAACAGGTTTCGGATGATGCGAATTTCATAATGGAATTGGGAGCGCTGGAATAGCCAATAACACAGGTGGATGGTATCAGGGCGTGGGAGAAATCTCACGCCTTCTTTTTTTTACAAAAACAGTTTGAATTTAAAATAGAAAACGACCTGAATGGAAAGAAAAAAAGAGATTTCATCGCTGTGGATTCTTTCTTTTCTTTTTGATGATTTGTACCACCTGTGCAGGACATGTGCATTAAATTATTCATAATGGATGATGTTTGGTTTCTATCTGCTGCTGGAAAATGTTCATTCCCTATCTGACTTTAAATTAAAAAAGATACCTGCACCACCAATTGACACGTTTTTAAAAGGGCTGATGTTATAATCTTGCTCATGTCTCGCATTGTGGCATTTGACCTTGAAACGACCGGTTTGGACCCCCAGCATGATAAGATCATCGAAATTGGGGCGGTCAAGTTCGAGGGTGAAAAAGTGCTCGAGACATTCCAGACGCTCATCAATCCGCAGCGTCTGGTCTCACCTGAGATCACCCAGATTACCTCTATTACCAATGAAATGGTGCGTGACGCTCCGTTGATCGAAGAAGTGAAAGATGAATTTACCAACTTCCTGGAGGATGTGCCGTTGTTGGGGCACAATGTTCAGTTTGACCTTTCTTTTTTGAGAGCCAATGGGTTTTTCTTGCCCAATGATGAGATCGATTCATTCGACCTGGCGAGTGTCTTGATGCCTTCCGCCAGCCGCTACAATCTTGGTTCACTGGTGGAAATTTTAGACTTGAACGGTGATGAATTTCAATCGCACCGCGCCCTGGATGATGCCAGGATGACGTATGGAATTTATCTGCAATTCTATAAAATGGCACATGAACTATCCCTGGAATTGGTCAGGGAGATCGTCGATCAGGGCAAAGGCATTGCCTGGGGTGGCAAGTGGTTCTTCAATACGATCCTGAAAGAGCGCATCAAAGAACCCATCAAAGCGCGCACTGTTCGGGAAGTGAATTATGGTGCTCTCTTTGGCAATTTGGATGAGCTAAGCCAGCCTCCGTTAAAACCGAAGACGGAAGTCGAAAAATTGGATGAAGAAGAAACAGCTGCTAATCTGGAAGCCGGGGGTTCTTTCTCAAAATATATTTCCCAATTTGAAAGCCGTTCCCAGCAGGTGGAAATGGCGCACATGATTGCATCAGCGTTGAATAACAGCCAGCATTTCATGGTGGAAGCTGGCACGGGTACCGGAAAATCCTTTGCCTATTTGGTCCCCGCCGCTTTATGGTCGACCCGCAACCAGACACGTGTGGTGATATCTACCAACACCATCAACTTGCAGGATCAACTGATAAACAAGGACATTCCTGATACCCGGGCTGCTCTCGATCTTGATCTGCGCGCGACAGTTTTGAAAGGAAGACGCAATTATCTGTGCCCGCGTCGTCTGGAAGGATTGCGCTACCGCGGTCCGCGTACCCGCGAAGAAGTGCGTATTTTGGCAAAAGTGCTGGTATGGTTAGAAAAAGGGGGTAGTGGAGATCGTGGCGAATTGAACCTGAACGGCGGACAGGAGTGGGATGTGTGGGCGCGCCTTTCTGCCGAAGACGAAACTTGCGGTGCAGAAGCCTGTATGGCGCGCATGGGCGGTGTCTGCCCGTATTATCTGGCTCGCCAGCGTGCCCTACGTTCGCATATCATTGTCGTAAATCATGCCTTGTTGCTGGCAGATGTGGTCACCGAAAATCGTGTGCTGCCTGACTATGATTATCTAATTGTGGATGAAGCCCATCATTTGGAAGATGCTTCTACCAATGCACTCAGCTATAAAGTGTCCAACAAAGATATCAAACATAATTTGGAAGAACTCGGCAGCCATACCAATGGAGCGCTGGGTAATTTGAGCTCCAGTCTGCAGAGTCGCTTGAGTGCCGAACAATTTAGCAGTTTTCATGAGATCATCGAAAATATTATCGATCTTGCTTTCCGTCTGGATCATGAGTTCATCCAGGTCTTTAATTCCATGGATATCTTCATGGAAGATATGCGCGAAGGGAAAGAGGTCAGTGAATACGGGCAGCGTGAACGGGTGGAGCTTTCCACCACGCGCCAGCCCATCTGGTCCGAGATCGAGGTGGATTGGCAGAAAGCCAGCACGACTCTGGAGGGTATGTCCAATGAATTAGCGCGTGTGCTTCGGAATGTGGCGGATCTGGAGTGTGCCGAAGAACTGGAGGTGGATGAGGCCCGCAGTGATCTGGCGAGATTGGCACGCAACTTTCAGGAAATGTATACCCATTTCTCTTCCATGATCTACGAACCGGATCCCAATAATGTGTATTGGCTGGAGATCGAACCGCGCTATGAACGTCTGTCGGTTAATGTGGCACCCCTGAACATCGGTCCGATGATGGAAAAATATCTGTGGCATGAAAAACAGAGCGTCATCCTGACCTCTGCTACCCTGACCACCAACGGCGAGTTTGACTACCTGCGCAGCCGCTTGAACGCGGATGAAGCCGATGAATTATTGTTGGGTTCCCCATTTGACTTTGAGACCTCTACTCTGCTTTACCTGCCTACTGATATGCCGGAGCCGCTGGACCGCAGCCAGTATCAGTTATGGGTAGAGCGCACTCTGCTGCGATTAGCGAAAGCTACCGGGGGCAGGATGCTGGCGCTCTTTACCTCTTATAAACAATTGCGCTTGACCTCGCGCAAGATCACCCCGTTATTGAACAATGAGAATATCCAGGTGTTCGAACAGGGTGAAGGTGCTTCTTCCAATGCGTTGCTGGAGACCTTCCGAACCACCAGTCGGGCGGTCTTGCTGGGTACGCGTTCCTTTTGGGAGGGGGTGGATGTGCCGGGAGAGGCGCTTTCGGTGTTGGTGATCGTGCGCTTGCCGTTTGATGTACCTAACGATCCCATCATCATCGCGCGTGCCGAGACCTTCGAAAACCCATTCCATGAATACCAGATTCCCGAAGCGATCCTGCGCTTCCGGCAGGGTTTCGGGCGCCTGATCCGCACCAAGTCGGATCGCGGGGTGGTAACGGTGTTGGACCGGCGCATCATCAGCAAACAGTATGGACAGTTGTTCTTGAATTCCCTGCCGGTGTGCACGCAAAAGCGCGGACCGGTAGAGGAACTACCGGCCCTGGCAGCCCGCTGGTTGGATTTATAACAGTAAATTTCTGTGAAATGTTCATTTGATTGGATCTGGGAGTGAGCAGGTTTATATTTCAATGCAATGCAATATATTTAACCCCTGTTTTCTTTTTACTCGCATGGCAAAGTTGAAGCGGTCGATCTCCAGTGCCATTTCCAGATCTTGAGATGGAAAATGAGGTCCTGAACCGTCATAATAGGTTCCCGAGCGTGAAGCTCGCACCCGTTGGGTAATGGTCTTCCAACTAACTGTCTGGTTAAGCAATAGACATTCGATCGCATCAGCACACGCTACATCATCATCTCCCCAATCCTGTCCCACAAAGAAACCGGTTTGGATCAACGTGATTTGTGAGGGATTCAATTTTTTTATATACCGCACGGTTGCTGAAATAGTGACTAAACCGGTTGCAAGAATAATATTAGCCTGGGTGGCAAACACCACTCCTTGTGTTCCGGCAGTGGTGCGCTGGATTGCTTGTTTATTGTGAAGATCATGCCCTTCGATCTGCGAGGGGGAATTACCGAAATCGAATCCCGGTACTTTGACCCCATCCACTTCTCCTATCAAAATGCAATCAGACATTTTTTCTCGAAGCGCAAAAGATTCTTCCACACCGGAAACAAGCAGGATCTCTTTGACACCTTGCTGGAATAGAAATGCTGCGGTAGTAAAAGCTCGCAGCACATCAATGACAACCACCAACCCTGTTACGGTGGAGCAGGTGGCAAGAGTTACCCTTTTTATTCTCAATGTTTCATCTCTTGGCAAAGGAATACTTTTAGACTTTGTTGATGGTGATCACCAGGTCGATGGGAGTGATTTTTTTGAACATGGCTTGTGCCGGGCAGTATTTCGTCTCTGAAAGTTCCACCGCACGCTCCACCGCGGAACGGTCGATATTCTGCCCACTCACCACGTATTCGATGGTGAGGTGGGTGAAGACCTTGGGATGTTCTTCTGCACGTTCGGCGTGCACTTTCACCTCAAAATCACGCACATCCTGTTTCTTCTTGGTCAGAATGGAGATCACATCCATGGCGGTGCAGCCAGCTAATCCAATAGCCAAAAGTTCCAGAGGGCGAAAGCCATCATCGTCACCGCCCAGTGCCTGAACGGTGCCCAGAGGAACCCTGAAACCGCTGTCGGACGTCCCTTCGAAACTCATCTTTTGCTTCCAAACAACTTTAGCGTCCATTCACAATCTCCTTCACTTCATATTACCATGCAAGCGAGATTTGATATTTTCATTCCTGCTGTTCTTATAGAATTCTACCGTAGCGTGGGTCGGCAACAACTCACCCTATCATCCTTCTGGGTGGGATTCTATTCCCGCCATTCACCTAGGTCAATTCCAAAGCCAACCGCCGTCCCTCTACCCGCGCAAACCCTAAAGCTCCTTTATTTTCTGCTATGAGATGCGGGTGTATACCAATTTATAGATATTGAGAAATTCGATGATCTGCTTTAAATAGGTTCGGGTCTCATCATAACGAACCACTTCCACGAACAAATCAGGGTCACCATTCGAAAGTACCTTCCATTCGTAAGCATTACCCGGTCCGCCATTATAAGCTGCCAGGGCTGCCAATATATCGCCACCCAAGTAGTCCAGTTGTTGGCGCAGATATCGAGCTCCCAGCGTGATACCGACCTTAGCCAGTAGCAGATCCTGGGTGGTGTAGTTGCTGGGCCAACCGTAACGATCTACAATATCTTTTCCGGTGCTCGGTATGATCTGGGCGATACCCTGTGCACCTGCGGCGGATGAAGCAAAAGGCTCGAACAGGCTCTCTTGCCTCAATAATGAGAAAAGGATCAACGGATGGATGCCTTGGTCATTGGCAGCGCTCACTACCAGGTTGCGGAAGTAGGCTCCAAAGCGGATATGTGTGAAATAGATGGGAGCACTCAAAGAAGAGAGGTCATCCATGCCCGCCATCGTGAGTATATCTCGGCAAGCTAAAATGGCTGGTTTGTAGAAACCCAATCCGTACAAGTAATTCATTAACAAATAGGAGTTGATGGGATTACCGGTTTGCTCCACACGTATGGCTTCAAATTCGCTGCTAGCCAGTTCGTATAGTCCCAGTTCCCAATATTGTGTTCCACGCAAGATCTTACTATCGTTGCTCATATCTCCCAAGCCTGTTAAGCTAGTTTCAGTTGAAATATTGAAGGTGGTGCGCATCCAGTTTTCAGCTTCAACCCGTTCGGCGTCCAGGTCATAACCCATTTCATAAACAGCATCGATGTCTGTGCTGTATTTGCCATTCAACAAATCTCCTGCACGAATACCGTAATAATCCGTGGGGTCGCTTGCCTCAGCCTGCTGCCAGGCATTGCGTGCTTCATCTTGTTTGCCCATTTGCTGGTAGGTTTTACCTAACCAGAGATAGGAACTGGCTTTTTCATCTGAGACTGCCGATAGACCCAGACAGCGTTGGAAGGTGTTCAAAGCATCTTCATAACGACCCAGGCGATAGTAGCTGATGCCTGTCAGGAACAGCGCGTGATAACTGTATTCATAGGTGGGATATTCGTTGATCATGCGTGCCCATATCTGGGCAGCCTGTTCCAGTTCATCATTGTATTCCAGCGTTCTGCCAGCCAGATATAAGAAGTAAGGCGCATAGCTTGATTGGGGTGCTTGTTCAACAAAATCCAGACGGGTCTGAACAGAAGACTGGTAATCGCTGATATCGGCATATGCGTCCCCTGGGGTATTCCAATAGACAAAAGCGATTTCTTCCCAGGCGGCGTCCCAAAACCGATTATCCGGGTAATTATCGATCAGCGTTTGATAATCCTGAATGGCGAGCAGGTAATCACCATTGTAGTAATAGCTCAATCCACGGAAATAGTAAACCGAACCGTCATTGACCGGATCGCTATCAAGATAACGATTGAAAGCCTGGATGGCATAATAATATGACCCAGCATAATAATCCACCAACCCGCGCATGTATTCGTCTACCGGGTAATTGGCATTCACCAGGATGGACAAACTGGTGAAACTATCATATGCCATGGGATATTTCAGAACGGCGTCCAGAAATTGGGTGTAAGCTTGATCGGTCAATCCCAGTTCCAAATAAGCTTGTCCTGCCAGCAGGTCGGCAGTAGCACGCTGGTAATCATTGCTGGCTGTGTTATACGCAGACAGGTAGTATTGGATAGCAGTGGTGTAATCTTGCAGGGCGGCATATTCTTTACCAATCTTGAGATTGACTTCGGTGCTACCCGCTGCGGGTTCTGCTTGCACCGATTTTTGTAATGCGTAGATCGCACCATAATGATCTCCTGCATTGGAAGATGCTGCAGCCTGTAGCAGTAGCACATGCGTATCGATGATCCCTGGTTTGAGTGCCAGGAATTGCGCATAGGAATTAGCAGCTTGTTGGTAATCTTCTTGAATGGAGTAACATTCCCCTAATAGATAATAAGCATTTGCTACCATTGCAGTATTCGCAAATTGACCCAGAATGTGTGTTAAAGCGTCGATGGCAGAGGGATAATCTCTCTGTTTCATATATACCCGCCCCATCCCATATAAAGCCAGTGCCTTCTCCTCATCATCGGTGCTTTGTTGAAAAGCGGAGTTATATTCTAGCAATGCGTTTTCAAGATCACCTGCAAATAGATAGGCATCGGCTATATCTAATCTGATTTCCGGCGTACTGGTGGGTGTGTTAGTCGGAGCTGCTTCTAAAATAACGGGGGACTCATCAATCGCTGCATTTTCGTCTGAGGTCGTTGTGCTTTTACCTAGCTTGGATACCAGAGAACAGCCTGTATTGAAAAGAATGGCTGCCATCATTAGAAATGTTATTGCTTTTTTCATGTACCTGTTCCTTATATCTGCGGTTGATACGTGCTTTGACAAACCTTTCATTACATGCTAAACTTTGACAGGATAAATCTTTGGCGCTCTCCATGGAGGGCGCTTTTTAGTGAGCTCTTCATGAGAACTATTGAATGGGATGAACAAAACCACAATCTCCGCATTGTCGATCAGAGACAACTTCCTGAAAAATTCGAATACATAATTATCAATAATTATAAGGCAATTGCCGATGCCATCAGCAGTATGGCAGTGCGTGGTGCGCCTGCCATTGGGGTCACTGCTGCCTATGGCATGGTGCTGGCTGCCCTGCATTGTCAGGCAAATGACAAAGAGGATTTCATGCGGGAGATGCAGCAAGCTGCGCAAGAATTAGAAGCTGCCAGACCAACTGCGGTAAATTTACCATGGGCATTGAAGCGTATGTTATCTGTTATCAACATGGAAGCTTCCATATCTGAAAACCAGCAAGCACTGCTGGGCGCAGCCAACACCATGGCGGAAGAAGATGTGCTGGTGAACAAGACCATTTCGAGTTTTGGGGCTGCTCTGATCAATGATGGTGATACGCTCATCCATCATTGCAATACCGGAGCGCTTGCCACCGTTGATTGGGGCACTGCGCTGGGTTGTATCCGTTTCGCTTTTGAACAGGGCAAGCGCATTCATGTGCTGGTGGATGAAACGCGCCCCCGCCTGCAGGGTGCTCGCTTGACTGCTTGGGAATTGCAGCATCTGGGCATCCCCTTTGATATCATCAGCGACAATGCTGCGGGTTACTTTTTGAGTACCGGGCAGGTCAACAAGGTCTTCTTTGGTGCTGATCGGGTGGCATCCAATGGCGACGTTGCCAATAAGATCGGTTCCTATATGCTGGCGTTGGCTGCCAAGGATAATGATGTTCCGGTCTACAGTGTTTTTCCCACTTCCACCGTGGATCTTTCCATTGATGCCGGAAAGCAGATCCCGATCGAAGAAAGAGAGCAAGATGAGGTCCTGGCGCTCACGTTGCAAGGGCAGCGGGTTACTCCTGAAGGTGCCAGCGCGCGCAATCCTGCTTTTGACGTCACACCGGCTCGCTTGATCTCAGCTTATATCACGGAGTTGGGGATCATTGAACAACCGTTTGAAACACACTATCGTGAATTCCTTCACCAGAAGGATTCGTAAGGAGAAAGCCCATGGCTATAGTTTGCACTGGCTCGATCGCATTTGATTACATTATGTCGTTTCCAGGTTATTTCAAAGACCATATCATCCCCGATAAACTGGATTCTATCAGCCTTTCTTTCCTGGTAGATTCCATGGTGCGCCAAAAAGGGGGCACGGCTCCTAATATTGCTTACAATCTTGCTTTATTAGGCGAATCCCCTAAATTGATGGGCACGGTTGGTATTGACTTTGAAGAATATCGTACCTGGCTGGAGGAAAAAGGTGTCGATACTTCGTTGGTAAAAGTGATTCCGGGCGAATATACTGCTTCTTTCTTCGCCAATACTGATCTGGGAAATGCCCAGATTGCCAGTTTTTACACCGGAGCTATGGCGTATTCTAAGGATCTCTCCATAAAAGATCTGGAGAAGACTTCCATCGACTTGGTGATGATCTCACCCAATGACCCTACCGCCATGAAGCGTTATGCTGCGGAATGTACTGAATTGGGAATTCCATATTTGTTCGACCCCGGGCAGCAAGTAGTGCGAAATGATCCGCAAGATATCAAGGAAGGTATCATGCATGCACAAAGTGTTTTCGTGAATGAGTATGAGTTCGAATTGGTGCAAAAACATACGGGATTGACTGCCAAACAGATCATCGATACCGTGGATTATCTGGTAGTGACCTGTGGTGAATGTGGTTCGGATGTGTATGTCAAGGATGAACAATATAAGATCCCCATTGTTCCTCCCAATCATGAGGCGGATCCTACGGGAGTAGGGGATGCATTCCGGGGAGGTTTCTTGCGCGGTCTGCATCTTGGGCTTGACTGGCAAACAGCTGGTCAGATGGGTGCACTGGCAGCTACTTATTGTTTGGAACAGCGTGGTACGCAAAATCACTTTTATACCTTAGCCGAGTTTGTCCGGCGTTACCGTACTTTTTTTGATGACCAGGGAAAATTGGATTCTCTGATAAAATCAACCAATTGAAGAGAGGAATTTATCGATGGCAGAATATGATGTAAAAGATGTGAATCTTGCCGAAGGTGGCAATTTGCGCATGGAATGGGCTGAACGCGAAATGCCGGTGCTGCGCTTGATTCAAAAACGTTTTGAGAAAGAAAAACCTCTGAAGGGTGTCCGTGTTTCGGCATGTTTGCATGTGACCACCGAAACTGCGAATCTAATGAGAACTCTCCAGGCAGGCGGAGCAGATGTGTTGTTGACTGCTTCCAATCCGTTATCCACCCAGGATGATGTGGCTGCCGCCTTGGTTTCTCGTTATGAGATCCCGGTTTTCGCCATCAAGGGCGAGAGTAACCAGATCTACTATAAACATATCCATGCTGCATTGGATCATAAACCGCACTTCACCATGGATGACGGGGCAGACCTGGTGAGTACCTTGCATAAAGATCGCCGCGATCTACTTGAAAATGTGCGCGGTGGTACTGAAGAGACTACTACCGGTGTCATCCGACTGCGTGCCATGGCAGCCGATGGTGCCTTGAATTACCCGGTCATTGCGGTGAACGATGCCATGACCAAGCATTTCTTTGATAATCGCTATGGCACTGGGCAATCTACTCTCGATGGTATCATTCGTGCTACCAATATACTGCTTTCCGGCAAGACCTTTGTGGTGGCTGGTTATGGCTGGTGTGCGCGTGGGTTAGCCATGCGGGCGCGCGGGATGGGTGCCAACGTCATCGTCACGGAGGTTGATCCGATGCCTGCCTTGGAAGCAGTAATGGATGGTTATCGTGTGATGCCCATGCAGGATGCTGTTAAATATGGCGATATCTTCTGTACCCTTACTGGCGATCTTAACGTCATCGATAAACACCATTTTGAGGGTATGAAAGATGGTGCTATCGTAGCCAACTCGGGACATTTCAATGTCGAGATCAATATCCCGGCATTGAAAGAGATGGCAGTCTCTAAACGTCTGGTCCGCCCCTTCGTAGAAGAATATACTTTGAAAGATGGCCGCCGCATTCATATCCTTGGAGAAGGACGTCTCATCAATCTGGCAGCTGCTGAAGGACACCCCGCCAGTGTGATGGATATGTCATTTGCCAATCAGGCACTCAGTCTGGAATATATGAACAAAAATGCTGATAAACTGGAGAAGAAGGTCTATGGCGTTCCGGAGGATATTGACCGCGGTATTGCCAAACTGAAACTGGAAGCCATGGGCGTGGATATCGATGTTCTCACTCCCGAACAAGAAAAGTATCTGCATTCATGGGAGCATGGCACCTAGAATGATCAAGCCCGCTTGAAAAAGCGGGCTTTTTTATCCAAAAGTGATGCTGTTCCGTCCTTTGGATTTGCTCTCATATAACAATTGATCAACTCGTTCTAGCAGGATCTTGCTGGTATCATTCTCCTGTACTGTTGTCATGCCCCCTGAGATGGTGACCCCGATCTTTGTATTGTTCAGTACTACTTTGGAGGAGGTCACCAGCAGTCGTAATTTTTCCGCAATGTTCATAAGCTGTAGTGAATTGCTATTGTAAATGACCAGCAAGAATTCTTCTCCTCCCCAACGACCCAAAAAATCGGTTGAGCGCAGCGCATGGCGCATGGTCTGAGCCACAGAAGATAACACTTGGTCACCCACCTCATGACCATATGTATCATTGATCAATTTGAAATGGTCGATATCGATAAACAACACCCCGGTTTTGTGATGGCAGGTGTGTGTTTCCTTCAATATCGCTTTAATACAGGCATTGGTCGAGCGCCGGCTGCTGACTCCGGTTAATTTATCGAATTCGAGTTCCTTGGAGAGGGATTGCATGCGTTTGCGGGTGAGAAACATATCTTTATTGTCGGTAAATGTCTCCACAGCTCCGATGATCTTGCCCTGATCATCCAATATTGGTGAGGTATGGATGATCACCGGGACGCGATATCCATGCGCATGCTGTAAATACACTTCCATTTTCCGCATCTGACCATCTTGCAATGTTGCTGTCAATGGGCAGCCCGTCTGGCACAATTGCACCCCTTCCTCATTTATGTGACACATACCATTATTAAAACAATAATTACCCACAACATGCGTTTGGCAATAACCAGAAATACGTTCAGCGCTCTTGTTCCAGTAGGTGATTCTTCGTTCAGTATCTACGTAAAAAACTCCTTCGAATAGGTTATCTACTAGATTCTTATAGAAGTGATCATGATATTCCATGGTTCAGTCCTGCATGATGATCGCCCGGTTGTTGAAGACAGCCCACCTCTCAAGAAATGTTTTGAGTTTGACGTTATATGTCCACTCACTATCTACCACTGTGACGGTTGCCAGATTATATCCGGTCACTATCCAGGTGTGTTCAAATGGAGCTACCGGAACAATGTTGCCGTTTGAAGCAGTATAACTGGATGGTTCGATCTCAAATGGCAGATTGACGATCCATACGATCACCGGTCTGTCGTTGGATATCTCCCGGCGCAGATCATCGAAGCTGAAATCCTTCACCGCCTTGGCATGCAGCCCGTATTCGCGCAATACGCTTGCCACGGGGGGAGGGTAAACCCCATAGCTGTTCGGGGGAAGCTGCCCCATGGCGCCGTTGATATCCCCTACGAAACCGCTTTCCGGGTCATCCGAAAGCGGGATTTTGTCGATGAACTCATTTTCGTCGATCAGCACGCCAAAGTACCTTGCCCAATCCACCGCAGAACGCATTTCGCAATCCAGTGTGGTTAGCTGCGGCATACCGTAGATGCCATCGATATAATAGGATGCCGGGATTTCCACTGCGGTCGGAATAGCATTGAAAGTTGGAGCGGCGGTTGGGGCAGGTGAGACACTGTTTGTTGCGGCTGGTGCCGGGATGGTTGCGGATATTGGTTGGGTGGATTGTAGGTCGGGTTGGAAAGCAGTGGGAGAAATTGCGTGCGCTTGATAATCAGCCAGACTGAGGATGGTTTTATTCTCTGGTAATAGTGTTTTGATCTCAAACCAGCCCAGTATATTGGTACACAACAGAATACACGCTGTGCCGGCGAGGAGGATGACGATGATTGCTAAACCACTTGGAATTCGGTTGCCTGTCTGCATGATTGATTTGGATGGTTAAAATACGATGATCATGATCATTCGGGAACGGACCTAGAGAGTGTCGTCTGCTCCCTGATCTTGCAGGTCTTCATCGTCATAACTGGGCAGCATGGCTCCCAGTGCCTTATCCCTCACCGACAGTTCGATTTCAGCGCACAGTTCCGGGTTTTGCTGCAAGAATTCTTTGGAATTCTCGCGCCCCTGCCCCAGGCGGGTATCGTTGTAAGAGTAGAAAGCCCCGCGCTTTGAGATGACCTCTAGCTCGGTGCCCAGATCGAGGATATCCCCGACCTTCGAAATGCCTTCATTGTACATGATGTCGAATTCGGCAGTGCGGAAGGGTGCGGCAACCTTGTTCTTGACCACCCGCACGCGCACACGGTTGCCAATGATCTCCGCCTGGCGTTTGATGGATTGGATGCGCCGCACATCCAGCCGGACGGAGGCGTAGAACTTGAGCGCCAGCCCACCGGTGGTGGTTTCGGGATTGCCGAACATTACCCCGATCTTCTGGCGTAACTGATTGGTGAAGACCACTGCGGTGCGGGTCTGGTTGATGGCGCCGGAGAGCTTGCGCAGTGCCTGCGACATCAGGCGTGCCTGCATGCCCATGGTGGCATCTCCCATATCCCCTTCGATCTCGGAGCGGGGCACCAGAGCTGCCACCGAGTCCACGATCACCAGGTCCAGCGCGCCGGAGCGCACCAGCGTCTGCACGATCTCCAATGCCTGCTCGCCAAAATCAGGCTGCGAGATGAGCAGGTCATTCACGTTCACGCCCACCTTGGCGGCGTAAGCCGGGTCGAGGGCGTGTTCCATATCCACGAATGCCACCGTGCCGCCCATTTTTTGCGCTTCGGCTGCCAGGTGCAGACAGATGGTGGTCTTGCCGGAAGCTTCCGGTCCGTAGATCTCGCTCACCCTGCCGCGTGGGATGCCGCCCACCCCCAATGCGATATCCAGTGAAAGAGAGCCGGTTGGAATGCAAGCCACTTCCATGTGAGATGCTTCTCCCAGCCGCAGGATGGAACCATCCCCATAGCGTTTTTTGATATCATCCAGCGCTTTATCCAGCACGGCTTGTTTGGCTTGATCCACCTGGCTTCCATTGTCTTTTGTGGGCATTTTTCATCCTCCGTGGCAATATTTTGGTCAATATATGTATTATATATCCATCTGTTCAATTATAGCAAGGATGTTCTAAATATAGAAAAAGAATCAACTGTTAATACAGAATAATCACCGTGATCCCAGCATTCCCCCTGCCGAAATCAGGATCGACGGCTAATTGTGTATATTGATTGATATATGGCTGGGTTTCCTCGTATTTTCCAAAGCGCTCTCCCGCGATAAAACCTTTGATCTTTCCGCTGCGGCTACGTGCTGCCAGATCCTGGCGCAGCCCCACGCGCAGTTTTCCGCCCACACCACTGGAGCCGTAGCCATGAATGATCTTGACTACCCTGTGCTGGGTATGTTTGGATTCGTTGATGAACTGTGCCATGCTGCGGGTGGCATCTGCCAGCGATGGCATACCGCTTTCCAGATTTTTATAAGGGAGTTCTTTGAAAAATTGCTTCTTTGTCATGCCTGCTCATATAAAAAATTTCCACCCATCATAACAAATTTGGTGTATCTTTTCAACTTTATGAGCATTCTTTGATAAATATTCTCCTTTCGCAACTTTTCTTTGAGAAGGATGTTATAAAGGGTGCTATGGATGCGTTATTCTTTATTGGTATGTGTGTAGGTGCTTATCTGATCGGTTCCATCCCGGTAGGTTATTTGGTCGCGAAGGCACGCGGGACCGATATTCGTTCGGTCGGTAGTGGTAATATCGGCAGCACCAATGTCACCCGCGCATTAGGCATCAAATGGGGTGCACTGGTGGCGTTGTTCGATTTCATGAAGAGTTATTTACCAGCATTATTGGCTCATCATTTCTATCCGGCTGAGCGGAAGTTGCTGGTTATCTCTCTGATGCCGATCGTCGGTCATATCTTCTCTATTTTCCTGGGGTTCAAAGGTGGAAAAGGGGTGGCTGCCACCTTCGGGCTGCTGGCTTTTTATTTCGGGTTTCCTTTGTATGCCCTGTTCGTGATCGTCTGGTATCTGGCGGTGAAATTCACCAAACTGATGAGCCTCGTCAATCTGATCGTTGGGTTGTTGCTGCCGCTGGCTTTCTGGATTAAATATCAAACAGCACGATATGTACTGTTTGGATTGGTGGTTTGTGCGCTTATCTGGTGGAGCCATCGTGCCAATATCAAACGCTTACTGGCAGGTCAGGAATTGCCCACCCATTATTAGAAAAATTTTCTAAGCAGGATAGAAAGCGATCCTTTCACCTGGTAAACGTTTGCTCAAACGCCCCCAGCGGCTCTGCACTTCCTGTTGGATGCGGGCTTTATCGAGGGTTAGCAATTTGCGACCCTGCATCAACACTTTGCCGTTGCACAGCACCGTGTCCACGTCGCTTGCTCTGGCGCAGTAGATCAGGGCTGCTAATTGATTGGTCTTGGGGGTGACGTGCAATCCATCTTGGCGCAGGAGCGTGATATCCGCCAGCATGCCCGCTTTCAACTCTCCGATCTGGTCGGGCATGTGCATCACTTTGGCACTGCCGCGGAAAGTGATATCCAGAACCTCAGCGATCTTCATGACGGTGGCATCCAGATGCTTGAACTTTGTGAAGAGGGAGATCAAGCGCATTTGTTCCATGATGTCCATGACATTGTTGCTGACCGCTCCGTCGGTTGCCAGACCAAAAGGAATGCCGTATTCTTTGAATTTCTCGATGGGCGCCAACCCCATGCCGTGTTTCATGTAGGTGCGTGGAGCCTGGGCAATGCCGGTATCCGCTTTTTGCAGGATCTCGAAATCATTGCCACGCGGTGCGATCACATGCGCCAGAATGGTGGGCACATCCAGCACGCCACATTCGTAGACCTGCCTGACGGGGGTCACCCCGAATTCTTTCAGACTCAGATCGGTTTGTGCTTCTGTTTCAGCCAAATGGATATGGATGCCCAGGTTGTTCTTTTTGGCTTTTTCCGCGCAAAGTTTCAGAAATTCCGGGCTGGTGGTGTAGGGAGCGTGCGGTCCCAACCAGGTGGTGATGCGCCCGTCTGCTTTGCCCTGCCAGCGCTGGGTGAATTCCACGGTCTTGTCGAGCATTTCTTCCCCTTGATGTCCGAACACCGCCCACACCAGGTTGGCGCGGGTGCCGGCTTGTTCTACGGCTTTGGCAACCTCATCCATGTAAAAATAATGATCTGCCACACACGTAATGCCGTTTTCGATCATCTCTGCCAACCCGAGTTGGGCGCCCCAATACACATCTTCTTCGGTCAGGTTCGATTCCATCGGCCAGATGTAATCATTGAACCATTCTTCCACGGTGACATCTTCTGCCAGATTACGAAACAATACCATCGGTACATGCGCATGCGTGTTGATGAATCCCGGCACTGCCAGCAGCCCACTTACATCCATGACTTGCTTGTACTCATTTTCCTGGAGGATTCCATGTTTGCTGATGGAGGCGATGGCATTGTCCTGGATGGCAATATCCTGGTTCCATTCCACATGTGCTTTGCTACCCTCAAAGCTTAATACATCGCAATTTTTAAGAAGAATATCGGTCATGGGTTTTTACCTCTTTCTGAATGCATCAATAACAATATGGTGTATCCAGTATGATATACCCAAAAATTCGCGGAAGCAACAAATTTGGCAAGAGGTGAACTGTGATTACTTTAGTTCAGGTGTTTGATATAAACCCTGCGGCGCTTATGCTGGCGGGTTTCGAAATGCTTCCATTGCACCTGCACTGCCAAATTATCTTCCAGTTCTGGGTTGGATTCCACAGAAGTAATTCCCATCTTGCTGAAGACTCTCAGTAAATGTTCCATCAGCATGGCATTCACCCCTTTGCCTTGGAAGTCATGGCGAATGGCGACCAGGTAAAGATCTCCCTTATCATTTGTATGCAGTGCTCGCAGGAGATAAAGGAAACCCACTGGCAGAAGTCTGCCCTTTGATTTCTGCAGCGCCAGTGAAAGCGAGGGCATGGCGATCCCGAAGGCAACCATATGCTCCTGTTCATCCAGCACGATCGGCACGAATTCAGGGGAGATGAAGCCGAAATATTGCTGGATGTAAGCATCCATCTGCTCCCGGCTGAGAGGAGTGACCCCATACAGGTGTTGGTAAGCTTCATCCAGCAATTCGAACAACTGGTGAGCATAGCGCAGCAGTTCTTTTTTATTCTTGGCATTCAACAAATGCAGGTGATAGCGTTCTGCTACTACTTTTGCCAGTTTGCTGATCTTTTCCACTCCGCCTGCCGGAACCTTGATCTCGAATTCTACCCAGTCGATATCTTTGTGGTAACCGGCGTTTTCCATGTGAGTTCCGTAATAGGGATAATTGTAGATGGCTGCCAGCGTGCCCATCTCATCGAACCCTTCCACTAGCAAGGCTTCCGGGTCCAAGTCAGTGAAACCCAACGGACCGTGCACCGCCTGCATGCCCTGCTCTTTTGCCCAGTCTTCGACGGTCTGTAACAATGCCTGAGAGACCTGAGGATCATCCACAAAATCGATCCAACCAAAGCGCGCATACGGGTTGCCCCAACGTTCATGATAACGCGGGTTGATGATGCCTGCCACCCGACCAACCAATTTTCCATCTTTATATGCCAGCCAATATTTTGCCTGGCAGAATGCAAAGGCTGGATTCTTGTCTTTGCGCAGGGTATTGAGTTCATCCGAGCGCAGAGTGGGTACCCAATAGGGATTGTTTTTATATAACTGGTAAGGGAAATTAACGAATTTTCGTAACGAGCGTGCATCGCTCGCTTCTTGGATGGTGATGGTCATAAGTTCTGGTTTCCTTAATAAAAATAAATTTTGAAAAATACGATTTTTTATCATAACAGGGAAAATCAAAAAAAGATACATAAATAGTGCTCTTTCTCAAGCAGAAAGAGTGCTTTAACCTGCTCCTAACGAGTATTCATACTAGGATAATTGTTTGATGAAGATACGGCGGCGTTTGTGCTGGCGGGTCTCAAAGTGTTTCCATTGCGACTGCACCTTGAAATTATCTTCCAGTTCGGGATTGGATTCCACCGTGCGGATGCCCATATCAAGGAATACCTCCAGCATATTCGAGATGAGCATGGCATTGATGCCCATGCCCTGGTAATCGGGGTGGATGGCGATCAGGTACAGGTCTGCTTTATCGTTCTTGCGTAGCGCTTTTAGCACCGGGATGAACCCGCAGGGGTAGAGCCTGCCACGGTTTTTTTGCATGGCTTCAGAAAGCGAGGGCATGGCGATCCCAAAGGCAACCATGTGATCCTGTGCGTCCAGCACCATCGGGGCGAATTGGGTGGGGATGATGCCCAGATACTGGTCGATGTAAGCATCCACCTGTTCGCGGGTGAGGGGGGTGACCCCATAATGCAGGTAGGCTTTTTCCATCAATTCAAAGATTTGTGGTGCATAACCCAACAGCTCTTTCCTGTTCCGGGGATTTAGAAAGTGCAGTTTATTGCGTTTGGCGACGATCTCCGCCAGCCTGCTGATTTTTTCCACCCTTTGCTCGGGCACTTTGATCTGAAATTCCACGTAATCGGTATCTTTGCTGTAACCGGCACATTGCATGTGTTCTTTATAGTACGGGAAGTGATATGAAGCTGCCAGGGTAGCGACCTCATCAAAGCCCTTGATCAGCATGGCTTCGGGATCCAGGTTGGTGAAGCCCAGTGGACCGTGAATAGCAGCCTGTTTTTCGGCATGTGCCCAATCTTCTACGGTTTTCAATAGTGCAGAAGATACTTCGAAGTCATCGATGAAATCGAACCAGCCAAAGCGGGCATAGCGCCGCTTGAAGCGTTCTTCAAAGCGTGGATTGAGAATGCCGGCGATGCGCCCGGCGAGCTTGCCATCATTATATGCCAGCCAGTACTTCGCCTGGCAATATGCAAAAGCCGGATTCTTGTCCCAACGCAGGGTGTTGAGCACATTGGCACGCATGGATGGTACCCAATAGGGATTATCTTTGTACAACTGGTAGGGAAAATCCACGAATTTCTTCAACATTGGAATGGTCTTTACTTCTTGAACGGTGATAGGCATATTCTCATCCTCCAATGGTGCAGTTTAACAAAATGAATGCATTTATGATAACAACAAGAATTATATTGTATCCAGAGGAATATGATAAAGAAGGCAGTAATTTTCTCTGTGACTATGACAAATTACTACCAATTCCTTGACAAACTTCCTGTTCTCTGATAAAAATGCACCTAATTAAGTACCTTACAATTGCATATATGGAGAAATAGCGGCTGGGTCTCACATGGTGAGATCACGAGGTGAAGGTTCCATCCTGCGAGGGATGGTTAACCCGGGTGACCGGGGAAGATCGGATTGATCAGCGGATGCCTTCGGAGTCCTGCCACGGGCTCCTTTCTCCCTTCCGAAAGAAGCGTTAGGTGAAACCCCGCCAGTGATGGTGGTGACAAGCCGATCGCGGTGGTCAGGATATTTTTCCTGTTGTTATTGATGGAAGGGCAGCCAAGAGCGTTTTTATTTTGTGAAAAACAGGCATGCCCGGCGTGCCTGTTTATTTATTTAATTGTCAATGCCAAAGGAGAAAGCAATGGACAAGAAAGAGTTATTTGAAAGAATTGAAGCGGATGGGGTTAAATTCGTCAGCTATCAATTTTCCGATGTGACCGGAAAAGTGAAGAGCGTGGATGCCCCGGTGGAAAGGCTTGAAGAAGCCCTGGATTATGGAGTGTGGTTCGATGGTTCTTCGGTAGAGGGATTCGCCCGCATTCAAGAGAGCGATATGCACCTGATTGTGGATATGGATTCTTACGCTGTCTTACCATGGACTCCTGCTGACAACAAACGCGCACGTTTCTTTTGCGATATCTATACTCCCGATGGAGAACCCTTCGATGGCGACCCGCGCGGACTGCTGCGCAAATGGGTCAATAAATTGGATGAAAAAGGTTGGACCTTTAACGTTGGTCCCGAACCCGAATTCTTCCTCTTCCTGCAAAATGAGCATATCCACCCGGTGCCTCATGATGTAGGTGGTTATTTTGATTTTTCCTCCAATGACTCGGCTGCCCAGGTACGTGCTGAGTTGGTGAATGCCCTTAATTCTATGGGCTTGGAAGTGGAATTTGCTCACCATGAGGTGGCGCTCGGTCAGCATGAGATCGATTTCCGTTTTGCGGATGCTCTCAAAACAGCCGACAATGTGATGACCCTCAAATATACCGTCAAAGCCATTGCTGCACAGCACGGGTTAGTGGCGTCCTTCATGCCCAAACCTATTTTCGGTATCAACGGTTCCGGTATGCACTGCCACCAATCCATTTTCGATGAGAGCGGCAGGAATTTGTTCTTTGATGCCAAAGATGAATTTCACCTTTCCAAATTAGCCTACGGTTTTATCGCCGGTCAGCTTGCACATGCCAAGGCACTGGCTGCCATTGTGGCCCCCACTGTGAACTCCTACAAACGTCTGGTGCCCGGTTATGAAGCACCGGTATATGTGGGTTGGGCGCAGATCAATCGCTCTGCTTTGATCCGCATCCCGCGCTACACCGTCGGCAAAGACAAAGCCATGCGCGCCGAACTGCGCTTCCCCGATCCTTCTAGCAATCCCTACCTGGCATTCAGTGCCATGATCGCAGCCGCTCTGGATGGTATCGACCGGGGTCTTACCCCACCCAAACCGCTCAACAATGTCAACATCTTCGAACTTTCTCCCGAAGAACGCGTAACCCGCGGCATCGAATCACTGCCCGGTTCGCTCAAAGATGCCCTGGCAATGCTGGCAGCTGATGACCTGATCAAAGATGCCATCGGGGCGAAACTATATTCTGCTTTCTATCGTGCCAAAGAAGAAGAGTGGGAAGATTATCGCATTCATGTCACCGATTGGGAAGAAGAGCATTATCTGGAGAGCGCCTAGTACCTAAGATTAATTGACCATATCGAAGGAGAGCCTTCCACTTGGATGGCTCTTTTCTTTTTTACTTACTGCTCACCAGGCGACAAAAGGTGCATAAGCCATCACTTTGGGTAGGTTGTCCGCAATGGCCGCAGCGCTTTTTCTCCAATACTTCGGCATCTTCCTGTTGCTGTGGGAAGATGCCCTGTTCCAGGGCGCGCAGATAACCCAGATAGAATTGAGCTTTGAATCCCGTTTGCTGATCTTCCATCTGATTCAACAAGAGCTTGTTGCGCAATTGTTTGCTGCCTTCCGCATAAGGGCATTCACTGTAGATGTACTGGATCCCGCTCAGAATGGCGTAAGCGGCGCATTCGCGCTCGTAGAACTGGCAGAAGGGTTTGGCTTTCCTTACGAAGCCCGTGATGGCGGGCAGCAGCGGATATTGGCGTCCCAGATACTGCAGAGACCAGTGGGTGAGATTGGAAAATAGAAATGCCGCTTCGTCATCCAGGTTGTGGGCGGTCACGATGGCATCATAATCACCCTCCAGCGCTTGCTTGTTCAACAGGTAGCGTTTCACCAATCCGCATTGCGAACAGGGTTTGGTATGCCCGCGTTTGGTGCGCCTGCCCATCTCGGGGATGCTCTCACCGTATTCTGCCTGGATGTCAATTACCCGCAGGTTCAAGCCGCGTTGTGCGGCGAACTGGTGTGCATATTCCCCGGATTGGCTGGAATATGGCTCCTCTTCATCAATGCCCAGATCAAGATATAACCCATCCACCGCATATCCCAATTTCCACACGATGTCCCACAGTGAAAGCGAATCCTTGCCTCCTGACACCGCCACCAGCAGGCGCTCGTCGTGGCTGAACATGCCGAATTTCCGGATGGTGCGTTCGGTTTGCAGCACCATCCAATCTACAAAATGTTGCTTGCATAGCGCCAGGTTGTGGTGGCGCATATCAATCACGGCATCGCGCTGGCATTTCTTGCATTTCATGCTTATCCGCCTGAAACCACCGCGATCAATTCCACCACCTCACCCTCCAGGATGCGTTCATCGGCGGTGAGCAGTTCCCCGTTGCGCACTGCCAGGAAAGCCTGCGGGGAAAGCTGCAGGTCTTGCATGATGCGGTAGAGCGGGCGGTTGCCCCTGACGCTGATCTCTTTATCACGGATTTTGATCGTAACTGCCATGTTTCTCCATCTTGACTTATTTAGAAAAATAGGCACACACCAGGTCATCCACCATGCTGCTATGCGCATGTAAGCTGGTCAAAGAAATGCTGATCACAATGCTTGCTTGGCTGGGGATGACGATGATGCGCTGCCCTCCCACACCACAGGCAGAAAAGCTGGGCAGGCAGCCCTGCACCACATTGTGATCTACCCACCAACCATAGCCGTATTGGTCTGTGTCGTTTACTTTGATGACCGGGCGGGTGGCAGCGTCTAACCATTGCTGCGCTATGATCTGTTTTCCCTCCCACTTGCCATGCTGGTAGCACAGTATGCCGATCTTGAGCATATCCTCGGCACGCAGGTATAGGTCCGAACCACCGAAGGGCACCCCCTGCGGGTCACATGCCCAGTACAAGTCGTGAATACCTAAGGGGTGAAAGAAATGTTCACCAGCATAGTGCAGCAAATTACTGCCCAGTACCCGTTCCAGCAGGCAATTCGCTAAATGAAAATTGGCGGAGGAATAACAGTGGTTCCTGCCGGGTTGATCTTGTAGCGGGTAGTGCAGGATGGTCTGCAGCCAGTTGGCGGTGGAAAGCAGCTTGCGCATAGATTTCAAGTCATCCACCGTCGGCAATCCGGATGTGTTGCTCAATAGGTGCTTCAGGCGGATGGTCGCCTTGGGATCATCTGCCGGGATCTCCGGGAAGTACAGGCGGATGGGATCCTCCAAATGGGCGAGGATATCTTTCCCAAATACCAAGCCTGCCAGCAGGGAAGTGATGGTCTTGGTCACCGAGCGTACGTTCTTCAATTCTCCATGGAAGTCACTCAGGGGAGAGCGCATGAAAGGCATCAGGTGGATGATGGCGTTGGCGAATTTTTTCAACAGGTTGGTCTCAGCGTCGAGCCTCGCATACGCATTGCTGCTGTCCAGCAGTAATGCGCCTTGCTGCCACACCAGCAGGCGCAACAGGGTGGGGTGGGCATCCACCAACTGCTCGTATAGATCGCTCACATCTATATGCTTATCCTGATCCATGGAAATTCCTCTTTTCATTAACTTTATCGTATTTTCAAGCGCCTGCCAAATTTCTGATTATAATCAGCCTACCGAAATGGAAATAACCTTGTCATGATCTTTGATAGATACTTCCTGCGCCTGTTCCAGATCTTGCTGGTGCTGCTGTTTGCCATCAGTGCCTCCGGTGCCATCCTGGGTTTTGCCGGTATCTATCATCCTCTTAATGAATATATCGCAGTAATTCTTATCGTAGCGGCAGTTCTTCCTTTTGTATGGAAGCAATCTCATATTTTCAAAGAGCATACCAGCCAGCCAACTTTGCCACGTTGGAGTTCCATGCTGCTGTTGCTGTGTGGTGCTGTGATCTTGCTGGTGCTGGTGTTCTACCCGCTCGTGCGCTGGCCACTCTCGCATGCCGGTGATTGGTTTCCTTGGGATGCCGGGGTTTACCATTTCCCCAAAGCAGTGGAACTTTACCGCAGTACTTCCATCTGGGATATGAGTATTGCCTATGCCGATTATCCTTTCGGATATGAGAGCCTGCTCAGTTTCATGCTGCTGTTGAGTGGTGATCTCAACCTGTTTGGTCCATTACATGGCTTGCTACTGCTCTTCTTTGTGAGTGCCTTCTGGTTGTTGGGGCGCAAAATGACCAAATTAGATGGAGGGCTGTTACTGTTCCTGATAGCAGTACTGCTGTTGAGCGACCATTTCTTCCAATTCTTGAACCTGTGGCGTGTTTTCACACTCGATATCTACACGGTTGGCAAGAATGACCTGCTGCTGGCTACCTCGCTGTTGGCAGCACTGTTCTATTTCTATCAGATCCAATTTTCCTATAAAAAGGGCATACTGGGTTTTGCCCTGGCTTCCAGTCTGGCTGCCAGCGTCAAACCCAATGCCCTGTATGTGCTGTTCCCCCTGTGGTTGTTCCTCTTCATCCGCTTTTATAAGCAGCATCTAACTTCGCTGCTGGCGCATGCTCTGTTGCTCATCCCCGGCCTGCTGTGGCTGGTGCGCAATTTTATCGCCTTGGGTAGCTATGCCAGCGCCGATGCCAGTCGTCTGGCAAGCTGGAGCATCGCCGCTAACCTGGGTAACCCTTATTTCTACCAGCATATCCCTAAGAACCTGCTGCTGGCGGGAATTGTGGTGCTGTTCGAGATTATCCTGGCTTTTGTGGATAAAAAAGAACACTACTGGAATGCCATTCTCAGTTTGGTGTTGCTGGTGGCGTTCATCAGTACCCCCGTGACAGCTTATTTTGGCGATACGCAGACCGCTCCCAACATCAACTGGCGCTTCGGAGAAGCACTGTTGGTCTTTCTGGCGTTGCTGTTATGGAATGATATCGCACTGCTGTTGAAAAAGATAAAGATCGGTCAACCCGTATCCCATGTTATGGCGATAAGCTTAAGCATAGCAGCCCTGCTGCTGGCGGGGTGGCTACTGATCGATCAGCGCGCTATGCTGCACAGCGTGCCGGAAAATGCCTTCATCCTGCATGATCAGTTTAAAGAAAGTGTGGGTGTAGATGGGTATTACAGTGCTTATGATTATGTCCAGCGCCATGCGCATGCTGCGGTGGTGTGGGTCGAGAATGGATTGCCCTTTTATGCCTATGATTCAGCCTTCAGCAACACCATCAGCCGCCAGAGTCCCCCGGATTATGTGCTGGGATTCAACACCGATTGGTTTGGGGACGGCGATGGTGGATTTCCGCATCTGGTAGAAGAATTCCTGGCAGATCCGGCTTACCAGGTGGTTTATCAGGATTCGCAGGGCATTGTGCTGCACCGCCGGTAGGATATGAATATCTGCCAAACGGTGGATATTTTCGTCTAAATCAATACAATAAAGGAAATGTTTTCATATCCCATTTATTCAAGATAGGAAAAACCCATGCATAAATCAAAATTTCTCAATTATCTGATGTTCGGCTTGCTTTATTTCACCCAGGGCACTGTGCTGGCGTATTTCTTGAGCGTCAATGCCCTGTACTTTAATGAAAATGGTCTGAGCGGGTTGGACCTGGGTATCTTCAGCACCATTGCCATGATCCCCTTTGTGATCAAGATCCTGTATGGCATGCTCAGTGACCGCTACGCCCTGTTTGGCATGGGGCACCGCAAGCCCTATATCCTGGTCGGATTGGCAGTGCAGGTGGTGAGCCTGGTGCTGGTGCCCTTCATCGATCTGAAGAGCGGTTATTGGTTGTTTGTGGGTGTGGCTTTTGTGTTGCAGATGGGTATGGCGCTTTACGATACCTGCACCGATGGTCTGGCGCTGGATACCGTCCCCGAAGAGGAAGAAGGTACCATCCAGGCGATCATGGTGGGAGGGCGCGCCTTGGGGTTGGTGCTGACTGCACCGCTGGTGGGGTTGCTGGCAGAATATGTGGGTTGGAACTGGGTGTTCTGGAGCATGGCGATCACCACGCTCTTTCCTTTACCACTGGTGTTGGGCATCCATGCTGAAAAGAAAGAGACAACCACGAAGTTCAACTGGGGCGCGTTCCGCTCATTCAAAGATAAATACGTGGTGGCGATCGCCCTGGTGGGTTTTGTGTTCTTCGCTGTGTATGCGGGAGTGAACGCCATCGTCAATCTGTCACTGGAGATGCGCTTTGCAGGTGAGTTCAACAAGGCGGTGGCAGGATTGGTTTCGGCGGTGCTCGGTAGCGGCATCATCCTGGGTGGCATTTTCGGTGGACGTGTGTTGGATAGACTGGGCAAGCAGAAAGCTATTTGGGCAGCATTGCTCACCTCATTAACTGCTTGCTTGGTGTTTGCCTTCATCCCTAACCCGGGCTGGGCTTGGGGGGTGGTGTTCGTGGTGGGGCTGTCCTTTGGGGTGCAGCAAACTATCATCTTTGCCCTCTCGATGAATGCCACCGATACGCGTATTGCAGCTTCCATGTATTCCATTCTCATGGCGGTTACCAATGTGGCGCAGGCGGTCGGCATGTTTTTGAGCGCCAGCCTCACGGACGGCATCGGTTTCGTGTGGGTGTTTGTGGTGATGGGTGCTATCAACCTGCTCTCCATCCCGTTCATCCGTACCATTCACAGAGGAAAAAACCAGATAGAGCCTGTAGCTTGACATGCAAGTGCACGAACACAATCAAAAAGCTTGGGATAAAATGGCTGTCGATGGTATCGAATGGTCCATTCCCATCTCGACCGAGGTGGTCGAGCAAGCCCGTCACGGTAATTGGCAGGTGTTGCTGACCGAATCGAAATACGTGCCACGCACCTGGTTCCCCGCTGACCTGCAAGGCTTGGAAGTGCTGTGCCTGGCGAGCGGGGGTGGGCAACAAGCGCCCACCCTGGCAGCTGCCGGTGCGCATGTCACCAGCTACGATCTATCCATGGAGCAGCTCAAGCGCGACGCTCTGGTTGCGGAACGCGAAGGGCTGGACCTGACCATCGTGCAAGGGGATATGCGCGATCTTGCAGTTTTTCCAGACGAACGCTTTGACCTGATCTTCCATCCGGTTTCCAACGTGTTCATCCCGGATGTGCTGCCGGTGTGGCGGGAAGCCTTTCGGGTGCTCAAACACGGGGGTGTGCTGCTGGCGGGTTTCATGAACCCGCTGGAATATATCTTTGATCCTGAACTGCAAAAGCAGGGTATCTACCAGGCGAAATATCGCCTGCCCTATTCGGATGTGACCAGCATCACCCCTGAAGAACATGCGCGCCTGTATGGGAAGGATGAAGCCCTGGAGTTCAGCCATACCCTAGAAGAACAGATCGGCGGGCAGCTTGCGGCGGGTTTCGTGATTACTGGTTTTTACGAATCCGAGCGTGCCAATGATCCCATCGCGCAGTTCATGCCCTCTTATATCGCCACCCGGGCGTTAAAGGGTTGACTTTTCCTGGGTGCCTTTTATACAATCTACTGTATCAAACTTTTACCGGTGCAAGCAAATGAATAAAAAACAAAGATCGATTGTAATAACTCTCTCTATTCCGCTGCTGATCCTGTTGGTCGCCTGTTCCTTTTCGCTTGATCTGGGCAACCCCACTGCTGACCCGAATGTGACGCCGGTGGCGTTGAACCAACCGGTGCAATCCAATCCACAGCAGGATGTTGCCGTAGAAGATCAACTGCAGTTACCGCAGGTGGTGCATGCTATCACTCCAGGCGAACCGGGCAGTGCAGAACAATCCAAGGATGACATCGATTCCTCTATCACTGCGGATGAGCACTATGCCCTGGGAGATTCTTTCCGCCTGGGTAATTTCGAGCGACCCTTCACCGATACCTTGATGGAATACAAACCCGAAACGGACCTGTTGCTGATCGATGTGACCTCGGATGAGGATTTCTATTATTTCACCTTTAGCTTGATTGATAAGAACACGGAATTGGGATATCCATCGGCGTACTACGGCATCGAGTTCGACACCGATTATGATGGGCGCGGAGATTATCTGTTATGGGCACCTGGCGACGCCAACACCCAATGGAATACGGATGACGTGATGCTGTTGTATGATAGCAACGATGATGTGGGTGGCACGAATCCGGTGGTGCCGGACGGGCACAAAGGCAATGGCTATGATCAGGTGCTGTTCGCGCGCGACGTACAACATGACCCGGATGCCGCTTGGAAGCGCCTTAACCCTTACAGCTCCAGCGCCATCCAACTGGCGGTGAAGGTGAGCTTGATCAATAATAACCGTTTTTATTGGAAAGCCTGGAGCGATAAGAGCATCATGGATCCCACCAAGTTCGATTATAACGATTGGTATTCGGAAAGTCAGGCAGGTTCACCCAACAAGAACAGCACGGATTATCCCGTGGCGATGCTCAATCAGGTGGATTCCACCTGCTGGGCAGCCTACAATCTGGAACCGACCGGTACGGAGCTGGGTGGTTGCATTGTGAAGCAGGAACTTCAATGCAACTGTGTGAACGTAACCGCGTTAAGCCAGGCTTGCTGCGCCCAATGTGGTCTTGTTTGGGACAACACGGTTGGTTTCTGTAAGATCAGATAGTGAAAGTAAAAAATCTAAGAATGTGCGTCTTGTATCTTGAGTGCGCACATCAACCGTCGGAAGCACCCATAACCTTCCAATATATCATCTTGATAGGTAGGGCGCATTTCCATATGCGCCTGAAAGTAGCGAGAGATCTCACCAATTCCATCTCAATCAATTTATAAGTCGCAAATCACAAACCCTTTATAATGTCACCCTATCCCAAGGGCGGTTTTCCATAACCGCCATCGAAAAATCCTATCTCAAGGGCGCATTTCCATATACGCCGGAAAAATCTAAGCATCCTTAACCCTCTCCTAATGTCATCTCGAACGAAGTGAGAGATCTCTCCTGATCTTTCTCAATCAACACGTAAGTCGTAAAGCAATGATCTTGAAAAAACGTCACCCTGAACGGAGTGAAGGGTCTTTCATGTTGTTGTTCATCCATTGTCCAAACCACAATCTCATGCCCTTCTCATCCATGTTATCTTGTAAGGTGGTCTTTCGTAACCGCCGACCATTGCTAACATATTGAGTGCCCATATGAATTCATACCTAGGTTACAAAGTTAAAAGGACACTCTAATGGGAACGCTGCAGGGGTGTCAAAGGAAATGAGTGCGAATGAACCATCAAATAGCTGGTTCTTTTGATAGAAATACCCCACGCAATTCCTCCTTTGTCCTTGCTGCCTTGAGCTTTTCAATACACTCTTCATCCTCTAGTATATTCGCCACCTTCATTAACCCCTGGATATGTTCTTCATGATCGATAGCTGCCAGCGCGATCACCAGGAATACCGGATCGTTATCCTCATTGCCAAAATTTACCGGCTCTTTCAGGCGCACCACCGCAATGCTGGCGCTGATCACCCCGTCTTCGGGTTGGGCATGCGGTAGGGCGATACCGGGTGCAACCACGATATAAGCACCGAATTCTTTTGCAACACGGATCATGGCATCAGGAAAGCGCTCTTCCACCGTGCCGGCATCAACCATTAATTTCCCCGCTGCTCGGATGGCTTCTTCCCAATTCTTGGCAGCTACACTGATTTCCACGAGCTCCGGTTTGATCAGATCTTCTATGTTCAAAGATTTCTCCTTGGGATCTTATTTTGGATAATTTTCAATTTGCTCCGGTCCATTCCAGTCCCAATTCGACGATCTTCATATTGGTGGGATTACCGGTAATTACATCCCAGCCTCGTTGCAGATAATATGCACTTTTAGCTTCTTCAAACTCCTGATGATCGAATTTGAACCCATCTGTCGGACCACCTTGCAAAGGCTCGAACATACGGCTCGGAAGTTGATCTTTCTCGCGAGTGTATCCTTCCCTGGCGTTGAAAATACGCATCAGGTTCACTCGCCGTTCCCCAACCGCCAATAATTCATTTAATGTGGTATCCCAACCGGTGATGGAGTTAACGATTTCCGGGACTTCCAGCGGTTCGAATAACCCACCGAAAGTGCCGATCACAAATTGGCAATAACACAGACTATCCATCAGGCTGTCGTAATTTTGGGTGATGGATGCGAAACGCATTTTTTCAGCATCCAATGAACGAGGTAAAGTGGGATTATTCAATCCAAGCTGCTGGAGAAAAGAAGGGACTGGTGCATTGCTATCCGGATTTTGTTTTTCGTAAAACGGATCATGACCGCTGCTCATATGATCTGCACCAAACGGGTTGACTGCGTAGATAATGCCTAAACTCACTTTGGCGCGCGGCATATGTGCCGGAATTTCCTGGCGATTTGCTGCTACTACTAATTTATCTGATCCCTTCCCCAAAATTTCAGCCGCACGCGCGGACCCAAGCGCCAATAGGTTACCCAAGCGACTACCTGCTGCAATTGCCTCAACCGCTTGTAAATAAGCTTTGGATTCTCCAAAGCGGAGTTCGATGCCATCCGTATCCTCGAGCGTCAATAGTCCTTTTTCAAAACATTCCATTGCCCAGGCGATCGTTCCGCCACAAGAAATGGTGTCAATACCATAGCGATTACAGATCTCATTCGCCTTGGCGATCGTTGGAAAATCGCTGATGCCACATGAACTGCCCATCAATCCCAACGTCTCGTATTCGGGACCCCCGTAGCGTTTATCAATTGAAAAATTATTGTTGCTGAACTCCACAACGCGTTTACAACGAACCGGGCAGGCAAAACAAGTATCCCTGCCAAGAGTATCTTGCTTGCCTTCCTCGGCTCCACACAGGTATTGATCGTACATCAGTTCGCCGCTGATTCCATCCGCACCCGTAAATATCCCACTTTTGAAATTATGAGTGGGTAGTTGACCACTGGCACTCTGACCAAGAACGCTGATGGCAGTACCTAATCTTCCTAAGGATTGAATAGGAGAATCCTTAAACCTGGTTACACCCTTTTTTGACCAATATTTGAACTGTACCGCATCGGCAACTTTAAAGTTCTTGCGACCCTGACGTCCGCGCACAGCAATGGCTTTTAAATTCTTGGAACCCATCACTGCCCCCATGCCGGTGCGTCCCACGGTGTGATTGCACATGAACATGATCGAAGCATACCTGACGCCACGTTCACCTGCCGGACCGATCTGAGCGACCACGATTCTGTCATCACCTAATTCGACTTTGATCTGATCTTCACACTCGCCGGTAGTTTCTCCCCAAAGATGGCTGGCATATCTGAGCTCATATTTTCCATCGTCTACCCACAGATAAACCGGTTTGGGTGATTTGCCAGTGAAGATGAAAGCATCGAACCCGGCATATTTCATCTCTGGTGGAAAATAACCACCTGCCTGCCCATCACCGATTAGTCCGGTGAGGGGACTCTTGGCAGAAGCCACCACCCGACTTTGTCCGGCAATTGCTGCACCGGTGATCACACTGACCGATATGATGAGGACATTCTTTTCACTTAATGGCTCTGTTCCAGTAGGGATCATATTGAATAGATAGTAGCAATTTAATGCACTCCCTCCCAGATATTTTCGATAAAAGGATTCATGGGGAGTTTCCACTTTGAAGGATTGATGGGTTAGATCGATATGTAAAATCTTGCCGTTATAACCGTAAGGCATAGGTCCTCCTTGTGATCAAGGATCAATTACAATATTAAATGAATGGACTGTTCGCTCTAATCCAAGCCAGTGTATGAGTCTATAGCAAAACTACTCTTTTAAAGAGTAGAACCTGGCAGGATTATGGATCATGAAATTATCAATGGTTTCTTGACTGAATCCTTCATCCAACAAACGCGGTAAGAATTTTTGCTTTATCCACGTCCAGCCGGGTCCGCCGCCGTAAACGGTGTGATGGGATTTCTTGCCCATGTCGTTGCACAACATGATCTGTTTTTCAAAACCGGCATCGACCAGCTTGCGAAGCAACTCCACCCGCATGCTATCAGGGTAGTATTTGGCTTTACCGGGACCATCATAAATGATATAGCAGCCCTTTTCGGCGATCTTCTTGTGGTACCAGAAGTCCGGATTGCGGTCGAGATGCGCCAGACCGAAACGGGTCAGATCCATTCCTTCCGATTCTACGATTTCGATTTGTTCGAATCCCCAGGTGCCGATTTCTGTATGGGTATGAACTGGAACTCCGGTGATCATGGCTGCACGAGCGGCAGCCCGCAGGGCTTTTTCTTGCAGCGGTGTGATGTAGCAGTACATGCTCGCACCCTTGATCCACCCGGCTTTGATATCCGTACCATCCATTCCGACTGTGATCTCTTTGACGAATAAATCGGTCATTTCTTCAACGGACATTTTCACCATATCCTGGCAGTTAGCCTGGTTTTCGGCTTCTTTTACAAATCCGGTGCATGCCACAATATGAACACCGCTTTGTTCCGCAGCAACTTTCATACGAGCAGCATCGCGCCCATCCTGGTAGCGGGGATTGGCATCGATGATTGCATTTCCACCTACTGCTTTATACTCGCGTAAAATTTGTAATTGCTCATTCCAACGATAAAGACTCCACTCAATATCAGGTTTCCCATGCCCGGCGATGTCCATAAAAACATGCTCATGTGCCATGGTAAAGCCAAGTTTTGAAGAATCAATATCACCCAAGACTGTTCTGATCTTTCCCATAATGTGACCTCGCTAAAAATTTCGTAGAAAGTGATTTTTGTTATCGTAAATGTGGGTATCTAAAAAGTCAACTATTTGGCGCTCAAAGCACAAATACTATAAATGCACAAATGTGCATTATCTACAAATGTGATATCTGGACCACCTTTGTTGACAAAAAATTTTTGCGATACTAGTATTTTTTCATAGAAATCATATTAGAGAATTTCAATTCGGGAGGTGCACAGAAATAAATGTATTAACAAGTGTTTGAAAAATGTGAATTATTCACAACAAAAGAATATCTTATTAGATTATTAAGAAAGGTGGTAAAAATGTTTCTCACCGCATGGAATTGGTTTTTAACAAATGTTTTTACAAAACCGGCGTGGTTTCTCGGATTAATGGTATTCATTGGATGCCTTCTTATTAAGAAACCCATTTATGAGGCATTTGCCAGTTTTGTAAAGGCAGTGGTGGGCTATATGATCTTCAGTGTGGCTTCAAGTGGCATGGTAACAGCCTTCCGACCGATCCTCTTTGCTCTCAACGGGCGGTTTAATCTCGAGGCTGCTGTGATTGATCCATATTTTGGAGCAGCTCCTTTACAGAAATCCATCACGGAAATTGCCGGTAGACCCATGAGCATAGCGACCCTGGCAATGATCATCGGCTTTGCCATCAACATTTTCCTGGTTTATTTTAAAAAGCAGACCAAAGTACGCTCCCTTATGGTAGGTGGTCATGTCATGAACTTGGGATCATGGGGAATCATTGCCTATATCGTTTTAATGATCCCGAACATCAGCGATCTGGGTGCCATCATTGCCGGTGGTCTTCTCTGTGGTTTGACCTGGGGCGTCTTTTCTAACCTGACGGTTGAACCAACCCAGGAATTGACCGATGGGGCAAGCATTGCTGTAGGGCATGCCCAGATGACAGGGGTATACATCTTTGACAAACTTTCCACATGGATCGGCAATAGGGATAAAAAGAAAGGCAAAGAAATCAAAAGAATCGGCGAGATCAAACTTCCTGGTTTCTTTTCCATTATGAATGACACCACTGTAGCAGCCTCGATTGTCATGCTGCTTTTCTTTGGTGGCATGATGCTGATCATCGGGAAAGAATATATGCTGACCGTGGATGAATCGCTGGCGACCCAGACCTGGGGTTTTTATCTGACTGAAAAATGTCTCACCTTTGTGGTCTACTTAAACATTATCATCCTGGGTATCAAGATGTTCGTGGGTGAATTAACTGAAGCTTTCACCGGCATCTCCCAAAAGATCTTGCGTGGAGCAATTCCGGCAGTGGATATCGCAGCCACTTTTGGTTTTACCGAGGGCAGTGTGGTTACTTTGGGCTTTTTGTTCGGTGGATTGGGATCCATCATCGCGATCATATTATCAGTCTTGCTAAAGAGCCCAATCCTGGCGATCGTCGGATTCATCCCGATGTTCTTCGATAACGGTGGTATTGCCACTTTTGCTAATAATAAGGGTGGTTTAAAAGCAGTGATCATCTCCACCCTGATTGTTGGTATGGTGCACGTCTTTGGTGGAGGGCTCTACGCTTACTTCTATGGATTCTCCAAATTCGGTGGTGCAGCAGCCAACTTCGATATTGCAGCATGGCATACCCTGATGGGTGTCATCATGAAGAACTTGGGTATTGTTGGGATAGGGTTGATCTGTCTGGTGTTGATCATCATCCCGCAAATCCAGTATCTACGGCACAAAGACACCTATTTCTTAGTGGTAGATAATTACGAGAAGTACAAAGAAGTCATGGCAAAGAAAGCCAGTGCCAAGTTAGCAGCGAAGAAGAATTAAAAGTAGGATAAGATTTCTCAGCAGAAAAAGGAGTTAGAAAAATGACGCTTAAGGTTTTAGCTGCATGCGGACAAGGGTTGGGAAGTTGCCAGATCATTACCATGAAATTGAATACGGTTTTCAAGAAAATAGGCATTGATGCCAAAGTGACCTCAAGTAATGTTTCAATGGCAAAATCAACTGCTGCCAGTTACGATGTTTTATTTTGTGGACAAACACTGGTGCCCAATTTTAAAACCGCTGAATCAAAAGGCGTCGTTGTCATTGGACTAAAGAACATAGTTTCTGAGAAAGAAATGGAAGAAAAGATCCGGGAAGCTATCGCCAGTGGCAAAATCAAGGCCGAGTAATTGACCGAACAGCGGAGGGTGCCCAAGCCGTACCCTCCGCTTGTTTATTTTCATTTCAAATATCCAAAGCTTTCAATCTCCTGAACGCTGGTGTGGATTGAATAATTCTGTAAAGAAAACAAATAATCTTAAATTATTTAAAGAGGATCCCCCATGAAATTGCTATGTATCATTGAAAAGAGAATTCCCGCCCTGGAAGAACCCATCATGCGATTCGCAAAGCAATTCAAGGGTGTTGAAGTGGTTGAATCCTTATGGGATGACCCGAGCGAAGCGGATATCACGACGGTATTCCGCCGCATAGAGCAACACGGACCGGCGGGCGAACCCATTCCCCAGGGATTTAAAGACCATCGTGATGCAGAATTGCTGGCTGGCAGTTTTTGCCCCTTCTCCGCGCAGGGGATGGATGTGTTTGAGAACCTGCGGATGATCGGTGTCATCCGTGCTGGGCTGGAAAACATTGATGTGAAAGCCGCCAGCGAGCGCGGCATCGCGGTCGTGAATGCCACGGGGCGAAATGCCGACGCAGTATCGGATTTCGCGATCGGTATGATGCTTGCGGAAGCCCGCAACATCGCCCGTGCCCATCACTCCATCATCAGCGGCGGATGGCAGGTGGATTTTGCGAGCAGCACTACCACTCCGGACATGCGTGGGAAGACGATCGGTTTGTTCGGATTCGGGGTGATTGGGAAAGCGCTGGCTGAAAAATTGAGCGGATTCCATATTAACTTGCTGGTATTTGACCCATTCATCCAGGAAGATGTAGTTGCTCCTTATGGGGGAAAGCTGGTCGATAAAACGACTTTATTCCGAGAATCGGATTTCATCAGTGTCCATGCCAGACTGACCAGTGAAAACCAGCACATCATTGGCAAAGCGGAATTCGAGCTGGTGAAACCCAGCGCTTACTTCATCAACACCGCCAGGGCGGGGTTGGTGGATTATGGCGCACTCTATGAAGCTCTTGCAACACATCGTATCGCTGGCGCCGCGCTGGATGTCTTTGACAATGAACCACTCCCCGCAGATGACCGCTTCCGGAAACTGGATAATGTCACCCTGACCACGCACCGGGCAGGTGCTACCCTGGATGCCGCCAACAATTCCCCGCGCCTGATCTTTGAGCGAATGCGCAGCATCATCACAGGAAAAGCGACGGATGGATTTGTAAATCCGCAGGTTTTGGAAGATTCGAGATTCCGGAACTGGCGAGAAACAGCAAAAATCAAACTGAATTTATAAAAAAGGAGAGAACCTTCTATGGATCTTGAATTAACAGGGAAAATTGCAATTGTCACTGGAGGAGCGAGGGGGATCGGCGCTGGCATGTGTGAAGTTTTTGCCGAAGAGGGTGCCAATGTTGTTATTGCCGATATGGTACCTCTGGAAGAATCGAGCAAATTTGCGGCGGAGTTAAGTAAAAAGAACAGTGTACGCACACTTGCTGTCAGAGCTGATATCTCCAACCCCCCAAGTGTGGATGCCATCTACAGCCAAACGCTGGAAAAATTTGGCACGGTCGACATTCTGATGAACAACGCAGGCAAAATGGGAGTGACCAAGATCGAGGATGTGACCGTCGAGGAACTTTATAAATACGAGAAGGTGAACATTGAGGGCATGTTCTTGATGAGCAAAGCCTTCATCAAGATTTGTAATGAGCAAAAAAAAGGTGGGCATATCGTCAACACCATATCCAAATCTGCCTTTACAACTAACAGTGGCGGAAACACACCTTACATTGCAACCAAAGGTGCCGTATTTTCTTTCACACGCGGATTGGCGAAAGAAGTCGGTTCGCGGGGCATCTTCGTGAACGGAATTGTGCCGGGATACGTGATCACTGATACGACCAAGAACCTTAAGGATAGATCCAAAGAGATGAAAAAGATCATCCCGCTGGGGCGTGAAGCTACGCCGCGTGAGATCGCCAATGTAGCGGTTTTTTTATGTTCTCCCAAAGCGGTTCAAATGATGGGCGCCATCGTAGATGTGAGTGGTGGAACCATGCTGTAATATCTTTTTCCGATCTTCCATAGATCGAGAGATTTTCACAGCTCAAGGAGCAAAAAAGCACCCGATTGCTGCTAGTAATCGGGTGCTTTTTCATTTGTAGTTACTAACTGAAATAATAAAGAAAGATCCTTTATTTGATCTCTTTGAGGGCTTCTTCAACGGATGCGTTTTCATGCACAATGCCATGTAACGCCGCTGCCATACCAGCGATGCTGCGGTGTCCCCACACGTTGCGCCCGATCACCAGCCCTTTGCATCCGGCGTCAATTGCCTGCTTTGCGTTTTCCAGCACCTGGCGGTCGTCATCGACCTTTGCACCTCCCAGTGCCAGTACATCCGCATAACAATTGGCGACGATTTTCTTGAAATCCTCCACGGGTTTGATGAACGCAGTTTTGACGATGTCCACACCGATCTCTGCACCTGCACGGCATGCGATATTCATGGCCTTCAGACTTCGGTCTTCTTCTTTGGATGAAAATCCATTGGGCAACATTTCAGCAGCGGTAATAAGACCGTATTGATTGCAGGCAGCTACAATTCCGGCAATATACTTCAGGTTCGCAGTATCAAATTCCGCGCCAATGATGCCCATGGTCATGATGCCATCCACTCCCAGGCGCAAGCAATCTTCAACGGTATAGGGACTTTGCATGGGTCTCTCAAGGATGGGATTGTATTTCACAAGCCCAGAACCAATCACCTCCATGCGCAACAGGGTTCCCATTCTGCCGATCTCTTTTCGAAAATGGGTGAGCACACCGTAATTGGTGAGAATGCCATCCATGCCGCCTTCCGCAGCACCCTTGATCACTTTAGCGGGATCTACCCAGATATCGCCGCTGCCCCCGTGATCGAAAGCCAGGATGAGTGCCCTTCCGTCTTCTTTGAATAACCGGTAATATCTACTTTTCATTTCTGCACCTTTCATGTTTTGTATTTAAATAAATCAAGTTGACAGTTAATTCCACAAGGAATCGATCTTTGCTTTAACACGGCGTGCTTCTGCCGCCGGGTCAGGCGCATTGCGAACGGAACGTCCGCAAATGATGGCGAAAACAGGCAACCCCTTCAAGATATCCAGGTCCTCAAAAGTCACCCCACCGGTTACCGTAACGGAGACTCCCAATTCACATAGTTCATGGATCTCTTTGGTATCTTCCGTATTCCAATTTCCTTTGCGTGAACGAGGGCGCGAATAGATAATGTGGGAAATCCCCATTTGTTGCCAGGCATGCACATCTTGCGGGCTTGGGAACTGATTGTAAAGTTCGATTTGAACTTGTTGCCCTTTTCCTCTATTCAAAGCTTCTTCGCTGATCAACTTTGGCACCTGAGCTTCAGCACCGGAGAGCACGGTGACAAAATCAGGATCATGTTTGAGGATCTCGGTACCGAAATGGGGAGCAATACATTTGAAATCAGCCACCAGCAATTTCTGCGGATAGATTGTGCGCAGAATGTCAACAGCGCGCAATCCTTCACCAAGCAGCAACAAGGTACCCACCTCGATGATATCCACGCTTTCATCCAGTCCACCCCCCAGGACGCGTAGAGCATCTTCAATGGAAAGATTATCGAGAGCAATTTGCAATAGCGGTTTAGGTTTATTCATAGCATCCACCATGTGAATAGATTGAATGATGTAACATGACTATCCTAATGACATTCTAATTCCAATGGGATATGGGTCAATTACCTGGTGTTGTTTTTCACAAATGGTTAGTTTGGTCAATTGTGCAATTCTGGTAATTATCCATTCTCGATACTATATAATGAATTGGAATATGTGCAATATTGCACAATCCTTCTCATTGGTCTGGCTGGACGAAAGGAAGTCTTGATGAATGCTGATCAGAATGTCTATGAAGTGGCACGTCTTTATTATGAACAGAATATGACTCAAGAAGAAATTGCCAAACGCTTGTTCATCTCACGTTCGGGCATTTCAAGGATAATCAAACAGGCTCGCGATGAAGGAGTGGTGGAGATCACCGTTCATTCTCCGTATGATCGTATGCGTACCATGGAATACGAATTCTTCAAACGTTTTCATATTGATGAGATCCGCATTGTGGATACCGACAAACAACCTAATCCCTCTGATTTTGACACGGTCGTAAAGCTGGCTGCCACCTATATCAATTCGATATTGAACGATAATTCTGTTTTGGGACTTACCTGGGGAAAATCGATCATGGGAGCCATCTGGGAATTGCGCCCGACTCGTTATCTTCCCAAAATGCACGTCACCCAAATGACCGGTTCGATCGAGAGCAACAACCCGATTATCGATGGGCCGGATCTGGTGCGCCATGTGGCGGAGTTGTATGGCTGTAACTATCACTATCTGATGGTACCTTTCTCTGTGGAAAACAGAGTGGTGCGCGATAGCCTGGCGAAACGCCCCAGTGTGATCGAAACTCTCTCCATTGCCGAAAATGCCAATGTACTGGTAACCGGCATCGGATCCAAAACCCATTGGGGAAATTACATGAAGGAAAAAGAGCTGAAAGCACTTGAAGATGCCGGTGCCATTGGTTATGTGGCTGGATACTATTTTGATATTCACGGCAATATCATCGATCTGCCTGATTTTTACGACCGTATCATCTGTGTCAGCCAAAACGTTTTTTCGAAGATAGAATTCCGGATCGCAGTGATCGCAGACGTAGTGAAAGCAACTGCCGTATTGGGAGCTTTAAGAGGAAGGCTGATCAATTCACTGATCACCAGTTCTAACGTAGCCAGCCAGATCATAGAACTTGATGACAAAAATAAATAAAGGCGGAAGTTTTTAAATGTAATTGAAAGAATTATATGTTCGTACCTTTATTAATGCATTCCCTGTTTTACTCAAAAAAAATGTTATCGTGAAAATGGAAATGTCATGTATAAAAATGGGTTAGTATTGCTTCTTTCACTCGGGATAATGCCTCTTTCTACCTCCATTTATGGGAGAGGAGGAGTAGTTCACTGTGTATGAAATGACAGTAGTTAAAATAGATCCTCCTTGAATTTGTAAAAAGAGGATCTATGTATAACTAATTAAAATCAATGTTCAGCGCATCTGAATAACCGCACCGCTGCGCGCCGGTAGATCGATTTCGAGCATATTCCCTTTGTAGTTGAGCTGCGCTGTTCCAAAAATGGTGTGCGGGATATTGTTGTTTCTTGCCAACGCGGAAATTTCGATCTGCAAGCTTCCTGTGTTGTGAGTGATGTTGAAGACTGCAACCAGATATTCCTCATCTGTTTGGCGGGCAATGGCGATCACCCCACCCCCGTTGTAGAGTGGGAAATATTCGCCATGCCGCAGCGCGTTGTGCTGCTTGCGTAGTGCGATGCAAGCTTTCACAAAATCTAAACGTTCCATGTTCCAACGGCTTTCATCCCACACCATTGTCTTGCGGCATTCCGGGTCATTGCGCCCGCTCATGCCGATCTCATCGCCATAAAAGATGCAAGGAGCTCCTGGATAGCAGAACATGAACAATAACGCCATCTTGAATGCGTCTTCATCCCCTTTGGCAGAGGTGATGAAGCGCGGGGTGTCGTGGCTGTTGAGCAGGTTCAACATCACCGCATTGATGGCAGGATCGTACAACCCCTGTAAATAGGCGATGCGCTCCATGAACTGCTCATTGCTGAGTTGCTGCAGGTATTTGTGATAGTCGCCTACCGAGTAGATCTGTTCTTCCAGATCATCGATGAAGAAACCCAGCATGGCACCTGAAAGCGGGTAGTTCATGACCGCGTCGAACTGGTCACCCTGCAGCCAGGGCTGGCTTTCATACCAGATCTCTCCCACAATATAGGCATCCGGATTGACATTTTTCACCCGCCGGCGGAATTCCTGCCAGAAGGCAGCATCCGTGATCTCGAAAGCCACATCGATGCGCCAGCCATCGATGCCGAATTTGACCCAGTATTCGGCGACATTCCACAAGAATTCCCGCACCGCCGGATTTTGGATATTGAATTTGGGTAGAGCGGGCATGCCATACCAACCGCGGTAACCGCAGATTTCCATGTCAGATTTTACCTTACGCAGTTCTTCCAACTGCTGGTCGGTGGGATAAGCCAGGAAGGGCTCTTTCCTCTGTAATTGTTCTTCCCGAAAATTGAACCAGTCCACGTATGGGGAATCGCTGCCGCTTTCAAGAGTGTGGTTGAATTGCAGGAACCCGCGGCTGGCGTGATTGAATACCCCATCCAGCAACACCCGCAACCCGCGCGCATGAGCCTGGTCAAGCAGTTCCCTGAAGGCTTTATTGCTGCCCAAGAGCGGATCGACGTTGAAATAATCATAAGTGTGGTAGCGGTGATTGGAAGCGGAGGTGAAGATGGGATTCAGGAAAATGGCGGTGACACCCAGGTCAACCAGGTGATCGAGGTGTTCGATGATTCCCAACAGGTCCCCACCCTTAAACCCATAAACAGAAGGAGGAGAATCCCAACTCTCCAGATTGAGGTCGTCTTTTTTTAAATGACTGCTTCTTGCAAAGCGGTCAGGAAAGATTTGATAGAAAACGGCATCTTTTACCCATGCCGGAGTTGAAATATTCATAGTAGAAGCTCTTTTCAAAGTCAGAATTAGCAAAACTTTTTAATAGACAGCTGGTTGCTTGACAAATTTCCTTACGATCGCCTGGCTAGCCCTTAACGGCACCTTGAGTCAAACCGCCCACGATATGGTCCTGCATGAGCATATACAGTAGCATGATGGGCAGTGCCCCCATCAACGCCCCGGCGGCGAACAAACCCCATTTCTCGGTATATTGCCCCGAGATGAAGAGCCACAAACCCACCCCCAGCGTGAACTGCTCGTTGGATTGCAGCAGCACGCGTGCCAGCACCACATCGCTGTAGCTGCTGATGAAGGTCAGCACCGTGACCACTGCCAAAATCGGGCGTACCAGCGGGAAGATGATCTTCCAGAAGATCTGCCACTGCGAGGCGCCATCGATCTTGGCAGATTCATCCAGATCACGCGGGATGGAATCGAAGAACCCCTTCATCAGCCAGGTATTCACTCCCAATGCTCCGCCCAGATACACCAGAATCAAGCCGCCCTGGCTGTTCAGCCCCAACCAGGGCATGTAATTGCCGATCTGCTGCAATAAAAGAAACAGTGCTACCATAGAGAGCATGTTGGGGAAGACCTGTACTAACAAAATGATCACCAGCAAACTATGCCGTCCTTTAAAGCGGAAACGTGAAAAAGCAAAAGCATTAAAAGAAGTGATGCTGACCGCCAGAATGGCGGAGATGGATGATACTTTGATGGAGTTCCACATCCATCGCAGGAAAGGGTGGATAGGGTCGTTCAGCAGGTCCGTGAAATTTTGAAAGGACATGTTCCTGGGGATCAGCTGCTGGTTGGCAAGTGTGTTGGCAGGGTTCAGCGCAGCGGAGATGATCCACACTACCGGAAAGATCGCGAAAGATATAGCAATCAGTGCGACTACCAGGCGCAAGAGCCACAGCAAGGTGCGCTGCCATTTCACACTCCTGGTGAACTTGAAAGTCGAAGTGCGTTTAGACATTCTCGGAAACCTCCTCCCATACCCGCGTAAAACGGAAGTTGAACAGGGTGATGGTTGCCACCACAATGAAGATGATGATGGTGATGGCAGATGCATAGCCGTAATCGGAGCCGCGCCCGCTGGCGAATGCCAGACGGTAGGTGTAGCTGATCAAGATATCGGTATAACCGGCTGGGGTAGAGGTGCCCAGCATGGGCGGACCACCACTGTTATACAGGTAGATTACTGTGAAATTGTTGAAGTTCATGGCAAAGGATGAAATCAGCAAGGGTCCTACCGTCATCAACAGTAGTGGCATGGTGATCTTCCAGAAACACTGCCAGGCGTTTGCCCCATCCACTCTGGCGGCTTCCAGGATCTCATGCGGGATGGATTGCAAAGCGCCGCTGCTGACCAGCATCATATACGGGTAGCCCAGCCACAGATTGACGATCAGGATGCCCACCTTAGCCCAAAAAGGATCGGAGAACCAGGCAGGTGACCAACCCAACCAATTTTTCAATGTGAGCGAGATGATACCCAGATGCGGATTGAACAAGCCGACCCACATCAAAATACTGATAAAACCGGGTATGGTATAAGGGATGATCAGGAGCGAACGCAGCATCTTCTTTTTATACAGACCCAATCCATCGAACAATACTGCCAGAAATAGACCCAGCCCAAAGGTCAGCAGCACGCTGAGCACGGCAAACACCAGCGTCCAGATGAAGATGGTCACCAGAGGACCGCTGAGAGCCGGGCTGGTTACCAGTTTGCGAAAATTATCCCAACCGGTAGTGATTTGAAAACCGGGAGTCAGGGTCGTACCATCCGCTGCGCTGAAGGTGCCCTCTAGCGGGTGATAGAGCATCCCTGTTTCGTTATCCACGAATGCGTCGGAATCGCTGTGGTAGGTATACTTTTGCTGGAACTGTGCCACCACGTCCATGGATTTGATCTTGAAGGTGTCAGGCGCAATGCCAAATGCCAGGTTACCCAGTTCGGAAATGTAACGGATGGCTTCGGTGCGGCTGAGGCGCTGGTAACCCTCAATACTTTGTGGAATACCTTCCTCATCCAGCGTTCCCACCCCTGAGATCGGTTGGCTGCCATCCCGGGGGTCTTCACCTGCTTGCACCAGGTAAGAACTTCCATTTTCTGCGATCAACCACAGTGCATATTCACCGGAAGGTGAACGGAAAGCAGTCCAGCGGTAGGTCTGCGCCCCTGCAGGCAGGTATTGTTGCTTTTCGATCAGATGAATGCTTTGCTGTTTGCTCAGCAGATGCCCATCGCTGTAATTGGTGAAGGCGGTGTAGACCGTGAAAACCAGCGGGTAGAGCACCATCAAGATCATCAATGCCAGCCCGGGAGATAGCCAGCGCATGGGAGCCAGTCTGTTATCCAGAAAGACGATATTGAGTCCCACTGTTATCAATAAAAGGACGCCGAGCAGCAGCCATACCCCATCGGCTGCCAGGGTGTACAGGAACCAGATGGCGAAGGCATCGATCAGCGCCAACCCCAGCATCTTGAAGGTGGTTTGTAGCAGGGGCGGTGGGGTAAATATCGAGGGCGCGCGTGCGCCCTCGAGTTGTCGATTGCTTTTTTTCATTGATTGATTGCGGTGCGAATTTGTTCTGCCGCATTGGTGAGTGCTTCTTCAGGTGTTTGCTG
>JAAZNC010000082.1 GCA_012798455.1 Chloroflexota bacterium
ATCACGATTTGGCGCAGAAGGCGGTCCATTCGCAGAAGCTTATATCCTGGCTCATGAATACGGGCATCACGTGCAGGACCTCCTTGGCGTTCTGGATACTTCTGCCATGAGAGATACCGGACCCGGGGGCATGGCAGTTTTCACTGAACTTCAGGCGGATTGTCTGGCGGGTATCTGGTTCTACCATGCCACTGAAACCGGCTACATAGCACCACTGACATACGATGAAATTGCTCAGGGATTAAATGCCGCCGCTTCTGTTGGAGATGACCTCATCCAGAGTCGAACACAGGGCTACATTTCTTCCGAAACATGGACCCATGGCTCCTCTGAACAGCGCCAGGCAGCACTGCTGGACGGTTTGCAATCTGGTGATATAAATACGTGCAATACACCGGGATGGACGGATTAACCTGCCATCTTTAGGGTGCAAGAGCTCGAAGGTTCAAATCCTCTCGCCTTTATTGCGGTAAACGTTCACGGCAAGGTCGCTGTTTTCAAGTATTCACATGTTTTCAAGTATTCTCTTGACATACATATAAAATGTAGTATGCTATTCATACTATTCATACTATTCATACTATTCATACTATTCATACTATTCATACTATTCATACTTATCGGAGGTGTTATTCGTGGCGAAACCAAAAGACAAACATGCTTGGACCGTTAAAGTCGGCGAAAAAGGTCAGATTGTCATTCCAAAGGAGGCTCGTGAGATATTTAATATCTCTCCCGGTGACACACTAATTTTGCTGGGAGATGAAAAACAAGGTCTCGCAATCCCGCTCAAAAATTTGCTCACCACATTTGTAACGAAAATGTTTGGAGAAACTTCTTCTGAGGAGGATGAAGAATGAGTGCTATCACAATCACGAATCTAACCAAAAAATATGGTGCACTAACAGCGGTAGATAACTTGAACCTGACTATTGATAAAGGTGAATTGTTTGCCCTTTTGGGTATGAACGGAGCAGGAAAAACTACTACCATTAAAATGCTCTCGTGTCTCATCAAGCCAACCTATGGCGATGCAGTGTTGCTCGGTGACAGCATTAATGGAAATTCTAACGCCGTTAAGCAAAAATCCAACATGTCCCCACAAGAAACGGCGGTTGCACCTAATTTAACTGTCCTTGAAAACTTAGAGCTGATAGCAGGGATTTACGGACAGAATGCAGAAACCTCAAGGAAAAGTGCCAAGGAAATGTCATCACAGTTCGGTTTGTACGATGTGCTTAGCAAAAAAGCCAAAACGCTGTCGGGTGGGATGCAGCGGCGGCTTTCTATCGCGATGGCGCTGATATCTAACCCTCAAATTCTGTTTCTTGACGAACCGACACTGGGCTTGGATGTGCTTGCACGCCGCAAATTGTGGGCGTCCATTAAGCAACTTAAAAATAAAGTCACGATCATTCTCACTACTCATTATTTAGAAGAGGTCGAGGCACTATCTGACCGTATCGGTGTGATGACAAAAGGTAACCTGACGGCGGTTGGCACAATGGCTGAGTTAACTGCTCAAATGGGCACAGCAAACCTTGAAGACGCTTTTGTCGCCCTCTCTGGAGATGAGCTATGAAGATTTTTCTTTTTGCAAAGCGCAATGCTAAAGAAATTCTGCGTGACCCAATCAATTTATTTTTCGGAATGGGGTTTCCTCTGGTATTGCTGTTCTTGTTTTCTGTTATCAATTCTGCGATCCCTGTTGAGGCAAATAACACTACGTTCTCAATCGAAAATACCGCTCCTGGCATTGCCACCTTTGGCACCGCGTTCTTCGCCTTATTTTCGGGGATGCTTTTGGCAAAAGACAGAACCACATCATTTTTGATGCGTCTGTTCGCCTCTCCCATGTCGGCGCTGGATTTCATTTTAGGATACACCCTGCCACTTCTTGTGATGGCAGTGGTGCAAGAGATTATCACTTTTTTGGCGGCAGCTCTGCTCGGTTTGCCTCTATCGGTTAACATACTATTGGCCATTTTGATCGTGCATCCTATCGCCATTCTTTTTATAGGGCTGGGGTTGTTATGTGGTAGCATTTTAAACGACAAGGCAGTGGGTGGTATTTGCGGAGCGCTTCTCACTAACATTGCCGGCTGGTTTTCCGGTGTGTTTATTCCGCTAGACCTCATTGGCGGGGTATTAAAACAAATTGCGGGAGTATTGCCCTTTTATCATAGCGTGGAAGCAGCCAAGGAAGCGATCATTGGCAATTACGCTGGAATAATGCCACACCTTGCAGTTGTGTTTGTATACGCGGTAATCTTTTACGCACTGGCAGTACTTGCTTTTCGGCACAAAATGCGGGGCGATGAGGCGTGAAGTTTCAGAATATTGTGTTGTATAGCGCAAAAACACGAAATGATACCCTTGGTGGGCTGCTTTTTCAGGAGATGAGAAGATCATAGATTATTTGAAAATTTCACCTTTGTATTAGACTGGCTCTTTGGTCTTAACGAGTTTGATATAAAAATAAGGTGCCCATTCACGGTTTAATATCACAAAAAGGCGCACAAACAAAGGCTTTCGAGTTCATTTTGACTTGACTCCCGAAAACTGATCCAAATACAGTGATATTATCTGGAAATAAATCGGAGATCAGATCTATTTTTTCTTTGAACCGCCTTTCCCGTTTTCGTGTGCAACTCATGTGTAACATCAATGGACTTTATAGGATGGATAAAATAGCCATTTTTTAGACAACATAAACGCTATAGACCCCAAAATACCCTATGAACACACCTGCAAATGCATGGGGTGCAATAGCTCGGAGGTCCAAATCCTCTCGCCCCGATCAAAACATCCACTATTGATGAAATGAATTTTATCGGTAGGTATTTTTGCTTTGCTTAAAAGTAAAGTAATATTGGGCTTTCGCCTTGTCGGGCATTTTGCTTTGTATCAAGAGTCGGTGATTTCCAGAGGATGTTTTCAATGATTGCATAACCCGATATGAGTAATTATTCCTTCTAAATGATTAATCAAGATCAATTTTTAACATCCACAAATCAGCTTGCTCCATATATAGTTCCCCTGTGCATCCAGACGTATTATCCCGGTATCTCCATATACCCAAACACTCCCGTCTGAAGCTGCCCATATCCCGGTGCCATCAGGTAAGACTGCAGACTTATCCATTAAAAGTTCACCGCTATGTTGGATAATCGACTCAAACTGCCGGCCGAATCAGTCGCACAGCGAAAACCGATTGCATCGGAATGCGACTTGGGAGAAATATCATTACGATAGGTCGTGCACACATTCGCAGCGCTATTACTAAAATCACCTCCACGCACCAGTCGTTTCTCAGCACAATTAGGGCCTGTTGGGTTTTTCCTGGGTGAATTACTATAATAATCATACTGGTATAAGTCTGCTACCCACTCACTCACATTGCCAGCCATATCCAGCACACCGTAAGGGCTGGCGCCATCGGGGTAACTGCCTACAGGAGCAGTATTTTGGTAACCATCATCCCAATCACTGTCGGGGATCTTACATTCACCGTTTATGTCGCAGTAATTGACCCACTCTCCAAAAAAATCATCTCCCCATGGGTAATCTCGTCCATCTGTTCCGCGTGCAGCTTTCTCCCATTCTGCTTCTGTGGGTAAACGCCCACCTACCCAATGACAGTATGTTTGCGCCTGTTCCCATCGCACCCACACAACAGGATGTTGAGCCAAGGCACTGTTATAAAAATATTCATTACGTATACGATTTGCATTACTTTTAAAAATAAAATTCTCAACCACATTATCGTTATAAAATGGATGCGTGCAAATACCTGCTGCAACACATTTTTGATATTGCGAGTTGGTCACCTCGGTCTGATCTATCCAGTAGTCATCCAAATAAACAGTGTGCGCCGGTTTTTCGTTACCATGATATGGTTTCCCTTCTTCCAACCCCATCATAAAATCACCTGCTGGGATATACACCATGGTCATTCCATCTGCAGAGCGCACAGCCATGGTTGGTTTTCCTGAATCCGTAATAGGTGTAAGATTTAGTTCTTCAGGTGAATCCAATATGTCCGATTGACAAATTCCTCTGGATTCATCTCTATAGAAACAAAATAATCCACAACAAACCACTACTATTGCCGCCAGTATCAGGCTGACCACCACTATGGTTTTATCATTCTTTCTTTTTGTCATCGAACCTCCATAGCTGAATACCTCATTGATAAAACGATATTCTCCTGTGCAAATTATTGCTTTATTCAGTTTTATTTATATCTTTTTCCAAAAGAATAACAATCACCAAATCCACACATCAATTTTTCAGATTCACCACCCGGCAATTCACGGTTACATCCGTTACCCTGTGGTAGTGTCTCCTAATATGATTCCAGATATGGATATTATTACGAAACAGCGTGTTTTATGCTTCAGTAGTTGACTTCCCATTCCTTTTGGCGCGCATCCATCTCATCCCAAATGGTTTGAGGTACTAGAGTACGGATGATTTCCATGGCGGCATCTACTCGCGCATACTCACTACTTTCTAGATTTGATAAACTGGGAATATCGTATTGCTCGCCATAAGCCTTCAGTATAAGGCTGGTGCCGGATCCTCCCTCCATTAATTCTCCTTCTTTCCATTCACGGCGAAACATCTTCTGATTGTATAAGTACTGGTATAGATCATGCATTTGCTGCCCGTCGACTGGAAATTCAACTGACCATATTTGTGCGTTGTCATCCCAATATCCGGGTTGATATTCCAGCTTGCCCCGCGTTCCTTGTCCAAGAATAACAGTATATGCATAAGTATATTGTGGGGGCAATGTTCCGGTATTCCATCCAAAAGTAACGCTGAAATCTTGTGCAGTTTCCGATGGAAGTTGATTGCAGGATGCCAGAACGAGAAGACTGATAATCATCATACTTATTATTACTCTTGACATGACTTCTCCTTATTACTGGTACAGTATTACATAAGACGTCATAGTGAGTGTTTTTGTTCCTGACAATAGCATTTTCCAAATTATAACAATAAGTAATTTACTCGATAAAGATTTATGGGGAACAGAAAATTTTTTGTCATCAATTCTAACGAACTCATAGCTTTTTGATTGTACTAAGGGGATTCTATGACCATCACAATTCTCGCCTCATATTTGTATTTAAGTCATCCTTCCCAGTGCAACCTCGGTGCATCTAGACTGAAAACTGTGTGGGCACAATGGACAATATGGGAGCTTTCATACGCTATGGACATATATGCTGCTGAATAGAGTGCAAGAGGTTGGAGGTCCAAATCCTCTCGCCCCGACCAGATAAGGGTTGCTGGCTAGCAATTTCTTTTTTATATGGATTCGGAAAAATCCCTATACCTACTTGCGATAGGCAACATAGATATCTGCTTCGATCATCTGGTCGTCTTCATAGTAATGGTGGGTGAAATACACATTGCCGTCCTGATCGAGGCTGGCTTCCCCTGCCAGGGTAGAGACGATCAATTCTGGGGTCTGCCACACCCCATCCACTTTCTTTGAACGCCACAACCCATAATTCTTGCTGATCCATAATTCATCTTCCTGTGGATTCAGAGCCGGCCAGCCTTCATCATATTCACTGTTCACTTTTTCCAGATTCTCAGGTTCCTGCCATACCCCATCCACCTTATGCGAAACCCAGATATCCAATCCGCCCTTCCCGCCTGCCCGGTCTGAATGGAAATACAGCTCATTGCCGTCATTGGAGATGTGCAGTTCCCCGACTTCATAGGTTGGGTCGAAGTCTGCCAGCGCTGCCTTAGACCACTGCCCGTTTTCAAATGTAGATGTCATCCAGTGCATGCCCTCCAGTCCCTGCCTGACCGCGCAGATCCAAACTGTATTTCCCTGGAAAAAGCCACACCCATCCAGTTGTGGCTCATCCGGGTCAGCCAGCCAGATACGTTCCGCACCACTCCAGCCGTCATCCTGCTTTTCAAATTGATAGATGCCGGTGACCTGATCCTGCGCCTGCTCGATCACATCCATGCGATTGTTGGGAGTGAACCATACATACAGAGTCTGCCCGTCAGGCAGAATGAACGCCGAATCTTCCGCCCCCCGTGTGTTGACCGGGTAAGGCAGCGGCACCGGCGCCTCGAATTCATCCGAATGAAGTTCCGGTGGCAGCGCATCATTTTCCGGCGACATTTTGACCGCATCAGCCGGGATCAGGCTTTCGCGGTCGGGGAGTTCAACTGTGTCTTGTATCTCGGATTCATTGCTGCCTTCTTGGGCGCAACCGATTGACAACCAGACAAGGGCAAAGAATATGAAAATGGTAAATGGAATGTGCTTTTTCATTTTTTTACGTTAGATTTTCCTTCTCGTAAGATCATCCTTATTCGATGGAATGTTACCTGCGGTCCGGAAAAGAGTGATGTGTTAGTCATTTAATCCCTTCCCATTGAGAATTTGTTGCACATATTTTTCAACCCTTGACTCCCGAGTTCGGGATTGCTTGGGTGCAGAAAAATAAAGAAGATATGCTCTTTGTCGACCTGGTGTCAATGCATTAAAAGCAGTTCTCAAGGCAGGCATTTCATCAAATTTCTTTTGAAATTCTTCGGGAATGGCATATTCTGCTGTCTTTTTATAGCGCACCTTCAAACCGGTTTTTTCCAATTCCATGGCTTCGTGAAGATAATCTTTCAAGGTATCTTCCATCGTAATTATTTCATGAATATTGGTGAAGCGAATCTGGCACGCCGCCTGCGTGTTCTCCGTTAATGTGGTGAGAACATCCCTGGCATCCTTTAATAAGGCGCCTTTGACAAACAGCAACGCACAGTATTCTTTAAACCCCTGGATGATGACGATATTGCTTTTCTGAAACGTATAGCAGGGTTTTCCCCACTTCAATTCCTCACTCAACTGACAATCCAGAATGATCCTCCTCAATTCTTTAAATTCTTTCTGCCACTGTTTGGCATTCCGTAAGAATTCATCAACCTTAAGATTCTTCTCATTCATTTTTTGATACTCGCAAATAACTCAGGTTTCTGTTTGCTTACAATTTTGACTTTATTATTTCCAGCCCTACATTCCCCATCCAGGAATAGCAGCCGCCTGCCGGATCCAACTCGCCATGAGTTCTTCATCAATCTGGTCATTTTCATGGATATCGAAGTAGCGCGTGTTTTCATCCTTAGATTCACCAGGGGGAATAGGATGTAAAGATGAACCGCGGAAGAATGCAACCCTTACATACTTCGTGAAGCAATGGAAGTTCAGGAACCAACCCTGCCCCTCAACACCGTAGAAAGGTGAATTCCACTTCACCGCTTTACGAACATTCGGCACGTTGCGCACGATGAGTTCATCCAGGTAGCGCCCAATAGCGTGTTTCCATTCCGGCATGGCATCAATATAGGCCTGCACTGGGGCATTACCGTCAGCTTTCGCGATCTGCGGATTTCCGCCAGCGAGCAGTACCACCTTGGCGGGTATTTCCTTGGGTGATTTTGACATGTTCTTGTATTCCTTCTTTCATTTTGATTGGGTTTGCACCAATCGAATATAGGAAAGCTTTATAAATTCTATAATTTATAGTTTTATGTTCGCATAAGAGGAATATAAGTATATTTTGAATCATTTCTCCACATATCACACCCAACTGTGGTGGAATCGTTGACTGCAAAACGCAAAAGTTTCCGCTTGTACCGATTTTTTATTAATATTCAGAGATGATCTTTACCAGACCGTTTGTTCCGTCAACTTCCAACAGGTCACCGTCCTTGATCAGTTTTGTTGCATCATCAATACCGCTGACGCAGGGGATTCCATATTCTCTGGCGATGATAGCGCCATGCTGCAATGGGCCGCCAATTTCCAGCACCACGCCGACCGCATTGATGAAAATGGGAGTCCATGATGGCTCAGTCGCCCTCGTTACAAGGATCTCTCCTTTCCCTAAGGGCTTTTCAAAAGGTGTTTCCAGCACTTTAGCCTTTCCGCGTACTATGCCAGTCGAAATGGGTTCACCATTCAGATAACCTTCGCTGTTTGCCTTGACGTACCTAAAAATCTTGCCCCGGCTGTCTACTATTTTTGGCCAATCCCTGTCTTTGACATGCGCAACTGCCTTGCGTGGCTCTAGGTTCTTAACTCGCAAAGGCTGCAGATCCAGGCTGGGGTTAGCCTCTGCCTCGGTAATCTGGTTAATGGATAAATCAAACACCTGGTCAGGTGTATTCAGCCGCCCCTGCCATGCGAACCGCTCACCTAGTTCAAGTGCGCGCTTTCTAAATTCGCCAATCATAACCGCCAGTAGGTATTTGGGAGTTTCACGGTAACCCAATTGCCGTATCCGCTGCACATGGTTGATAAACTGCTTTTCCTTGCCACTCTTTTGAGCAAGTTCCAATAATCGTTGGTATGCGGTGTTCTTATGTTCTTTAAGGGCAAACACGTTGTTCTGATGAATGTCCATGGATTTGAGTTGGTGGAAGAATGCCCGCGCATCTTCAGATGTCCGAGGAGAAGCAATATCAACCTCCCTTAAACCCCTGGCACCAAAGCGTTCCATGTAATCATGATAAGTTTTTGTAAAGGCAGCAGAATAGCCGTCATTCGACAGCTTCCGGATAAATGTATCCTCTGTCGTTGTATTTTGCAGCTCTGGATAAGATGCCAGTTCGAGCATTTGAAGACCCATTTGTGCGGTGGGGTTGGTGGGTGAGGCGGCACCAAGTAAGGCTACCAGGTCATCTACACCTTGACCTTGAAAAAGCTTTTTCAAACTGTTCATTGAAAGCAGCCCCGCCATAGCTACGCGCAAATATTCTCTACAAAGAGCTGCAAACTTCTGATTTCCAGCATCAACAATTTCGTTAAATTTACCCATCTTCAGTATTTCCTGGGTGTAATACCGGTAGGTGTCTGCGGTGAAATTTTCAAATACCATGCATTGTTGCTGCGGATTCAGTAATCCAGCAATGATTCGCGGCATCAGACTCACTCCCATTTTCAAGGTGGCTCTGCCAGCCTGCTTCATCAGTTCAGTTTTAATCGGTGCAATGTATTCATGTTTCAAGTCAAGCAACTTGAACACCTCTCGAATGGGTAGTTCGTAAGATTGAACCAACTTAAAAACTCTTTTCCCCATTCCTTTTGCCATATTGGAAATAATCGAGTATTCCCTCCCCTCCATATTGAGGATATAACCGTCTTTCCCTTGCGGCATGGTGCCAAGTTTCGCTGCATCCATCATCTGCGACCAGATATCAAGACCCAATACAGAAAATGGCTTAGCGAATCCTTGCGTCAGTATGATCAGATCCAGGTAAAGCCTCTTCGGTTCACCCGGTTGAGTGAGCATTCCTGAGAAGAGCGGGTTATAGGTGGTAATCGGGCGGGCTTGAAGCAGATAAAGTTTTCCCTTTTCAATTGCCCATTCGATATCCACCGGTTTACCATAATATTTTTCACAGTCAGCTGCCAGTGCTGCCACTTCAAGGGTTTGTGCATCTGACAAAGCCTGGGTTTCAGGTGCGGCATTCGGTTTTTCAACCGTACCACCACTCTCTTGGAGCCAGATCCCGATGGATTTATGGGATATTTTCCTTTCAATAATTGTTTTTTTAACTTTATCCACCACAATTGTATCTGGGGTGACCTTTCCAGAAACAATCACTTCGCCAAGTCCAAAACTGGTGTTGATTACAGCTTCGTCAAAAGCATTATTGGTGGGATTCAATGAAAATGCAACGCCACTGACATCAGATTTAAGCTGGTGTTGGACGATGATAGCAATGCGGGGGTTATCCAGGGGTAGGTTATTTTGCCGTTTATATTCCATCACTCGAAAATCCAATATCGAGCTGAACACATCAGCAATGTTCTTATCCAAGTCTGGTCTTGTCACGCCTAAGATGGTCTTATACTGTCCGGCGAAACTCGTTTGTGATAAGTCTTCTTCTGGTGAAGAGGAACGGACGGCAAATACAGTGTCTTTGGGTATCTGGTCAAGCTGCCGGTCGAGCGCATCTTTCTGTTTCGAAGTAAGCCGTAGTTGCTTAGCTTGTGTTTGCAGGGCAGCACATACTTCTCTCCCTGGATCTTGCAGGAATGCACTCCACAGTTTCGTTGATTTGACCAGCTTGACCCAGACATCAAAGAAATCTGTAGATAAAATAAAACCGTCGGGTACATTGAAACTTGCAAGGGTAGCTTCGATCAGCGCCTTGGCTTTGCCACCTACCTGTGCCAAGGGAGGAATCTTTTTGGAATTGATTGGATAGATCATTACCATTTCTCCTTATAGAAAAGTATCCGGAAGTACTGGATATACTCCTCCACTTCGGCGAATTCTTTTTCTAGGTTTAGCAGCTCTTGGCTCGATTTTGCTCGCTCAACTATCTCATTGGAAAGACCCTCGAAAGTCCAAAATATCACTTTGATAGTCTTGGGAATGTCGAGGCTATCTTTGAACCTGGAATAATCTATATTTGCCAGAAAGTCTTGCATTTGCGGTCGCAGCGCTGTTATCCTTTTTTCAAGATGTGCAACCACAATATCGGAGGATTCTCCCCTAGCTTTGATCCAGAATGCAACCAAGTCAGGATAAGCAATGGAAACTTCCATCTTACCCTGTAGCATTTGGTGGAGGCGAATAAAAAAATCTGGCTCGTTGAAATTTGTCCTCTCATTGATTCTCCGCCGATATGTATCAAGCACAAAATCCATCAAATATACATACAACCTATCTTTGCTTCCAAAATAATGGAATAAGGCACCTTTTGATATCCCTGCGCGGGCAACAATATCATCTGTAGTTGCTTGTTTGTATCCTTTGGCCACGAATTCTTCCATCGCTGCATTGAGGATGCGGCGTTTCTTTTCAGCATCGAGGTTTTCAAATGTCTGGAGCATAAGTAACTCTCTTCTAATAACAATTAAATTGACTATTATAGTCAATTTAATTGTATACCTGTTGATTAGTTTAATCAATAGTGACTACTCAACTTCTATATCAATATTTATAAAAAAAGTTAAGTAAATATCTTTATTGAAAATATTTTTAAGTCGTCTTTTCCGATTTCAGGAAATACAATGAAGCGAATATTTTCAGTCTTAACCATCATCTTTCTTTTATCTTGCTACAGTCAAAGCGGTGCATTGGAGGAAGTACCTGCTGCGACGATCGCATCCACAGTGACCACTGTGCCGACCGCAACAAAAGAGATGAGTGTGGTAGAGCAACTTCTGACAGCTTATTTGGCTGGGGGAAGTATTGAAGTTAGTAAACTATCTGAAGATGAGAGGGTCGAGCTAAGCGCTAAAGTAGCCAAAAAGAAGAATGCTGAGAGGGACATCAATTTTCAAGTAAGATAAAATCTTAAATATCTTTACGTGAAGAATTGGAATCTATTTTAGAACGATATAATTTTAAAGAAGGAATGAAAGTTTTTAGTTATGAATTTTTACTTGGATGTTGACAGAACCATTATTACCAAAGAGCATCGAGAAGCCTTGGAGCTCAATGATTTTTTGAAGTATTTATTTAATACAGGGGAAGTATACTGGTTAACAACACATTGTAGATATGAAGATACATCGAGCGTTCTATCATATATAATGCCATTCCTTACTCTAGAAAACTATGATCTGATTAAGAATATTTTTCCAACAACTTGGAACACATTGAAAACCGAAGCCATTAACTTTTCACAGCCCTTTTATTGGTTCGATGATTATCTTTTGGAAGTTGAGAAAAGAATTCTTCTAGAAAACAGATGTCTTGAAAAATGGATAAAGATTGATCTAGACAAGAACGGTAATAATATTATGAGAGCTGCTAAGTCGCATAATCCAAATTTGTTTTCATCAATCTAATTTAGCTTATTAAATAAGATCAATCAACTTACGGATTGGATATAATCATTGAATGAATTTTCAACAATCCTTCACAGAAATTCAAAGCCTCCTTACTGCTTTAAATCACGATAGCGACCGGTTCGTGAACGCTCTGCGCCAGCAGCACGTTTTCCATCTTTCTTTCAGCCAGATCAGTACGCTGGAATTCTGCCAGCATCGCTATTACTTGCAATACATTCTTAATCAAGAACCCGATCCCCTACCCGATTACTTCACCAAGGGAAAACTCCTGCACCAGCTCATCGCACACGGGTATCAGGCTCAAATGAGTGGAAATGTCCCTTCTCTGGAAGTTCTGGAGGAAGAGTTATTTACATCCGAACTGGCGTGTGAATCAGTCCATCTAACCAATGCCCTACAACTCTATTACCGTCATCGTTGGCAGGTCGAGCGCGTGCTGGCCGTCGAGCAGCCCTTCGTCATCTCCCTTGCGGATGATCTGCCGCCCCTGGTGGGTGTCATCGATCTGGTACTGCAAGATGGGGATGCCATCATCCTGGTCGATCACAAGACCGGATGTAACTTCTACCCCTACGACGAACTACAGGTCGCCATCTATGCCCGCTATATTCAGAGCATATACCCTGGTTACGACTGCCAGCTCTTTTATGATCATTATCGTTGGGTCAATCATCTGGAACGCATTCGCAAGCCCGCCTTCCAGCGCACCTTGGTTGAATTGCACAAAGATCAATGGCAGACAGATCTACAGCGCATCACTTCCGCAGCAGGTATTATTCAACAAATCCATGTTGGTAGTTCACCCACTCACTCCGGCGCCTGTTTTCGCTGCCCCTATCAACATATCTGTGAATTTAGTTATCGGCGTGCAAATTAGTTCAAGTTAATGTGAATTGATTACGAATTATCAAAATCTGAATGATTTAATCAAATCCCTCAAGATTATTTTGAAACAAAATATTTCCCTCATTACTCATCAGTCTGATCATCACCACAGTCGCATTCCAGATTGTTAGCTTTCTCAAAAGATTCCTTGCCTTCGCTGATCGAGAAATAGATCAGTCCCAGGCTGCCGATGCTGTCGACAAAACCAAATCCGCTAATTTGATATATCAGGCTGGCAGCCAGAAGCACCAATGACATATAGATGCAGGTCATCGTGCAATTGGCATCAGCCAAAATTGGTGCAGAATTAAGTGCGCGTCCGACCTTACGTTTACCGATCACCAACAGCCACATACATGCGATGGAGGTCAGAGAGATGATCGTCCCTGGCAGTGTGCTTTCGGGTTTGTGCCCCACGATCAGATTGTACACTGCCGTTACTGCCAATCCGGCAGCTAAAACGTAAAAAGCCGTCCCGGTGATCCGCAGTGCGGTGCGCTCGAAATTGGTCCGCTCAGAATCTGGGTGGCTACGGATGCGCAAGATCATCGCCAGAATGCCCACCCCGGAAAGCACTTCAATGAATGAATCCACACCGAAACCGAACAATGTCAATGCTTCATCCGTGGTTCCAAAAAAGATCGAAAAGACTCCCTCGGCAATATTGTATGCAATGGTAATGATCGCCAGCCATAGGGCATAACGCCAGAATTCCGCTTGCTCTATGAATTTGTTTTCCGTCATTTTTCTCGCCTCTGTAAACCTTCCCATTTTACTTGAAAACCGGTCAATTACCCACACTGGCACCTGCTTTAGTTACCCTCTGTGAATTCAGTTATCGGCATGCAGAAATGTTTTATAGGCTTTAATTTAACTAATTTTTCGAGTAGAATATAAATTGACAATAAACCGAAAAGGCAAACCCGGCGAAAGACGGAGACGCAAAGCCATAGGTCTAAAATGGTTTGATTATTTCTAAGAACCATGATGATAGCTAGGCTACCGAAGTAGATGTGACGTCTTTAGGCCATTTTGCATGGCCTTTTCACTTTTAAAAGGAAGGAGGGCTCAATAACATTTTACGTACACCATATGAATTCATTAATCAGATGTTATGAAGAAAGGACAGATCATGTTTTTCAAAAAATTACTTCAACCCAAGTATCTTACTTTAGTATTGGTTCTCATCATATTAGCTTCAGCAGCATATGGTTTGGCTGCTGCCAATGTTGTGCCCGAAACAGGCGCTGGTGAAGGAACAGGCACCGTGAGTGGGTACACGATATCGAATATTGCCTACACTTTGCTCACCACCGATCCCTCAAAAGTAGAGAGTCTTTCAATCGATGTCGCTCCCACAGAGGGTGCAGGTGCAGCCGGAGATGTAAGAATCACTGTGGACGCTGGCACCACATGGATTTCCTGCACCGGACCTGTTACAACTACTTGGACTTGTACTTTTGGTTCCGGTTCAGAACCGGAAATTTCCGCTATCAGTAATTTGGAAGTCATTGCCATGGAATAAGCATAAAAAAATAGAAGGGGATTGGAAAAAAGATAGCATTTTATCTCTATACAATCCCCTATCTTTCCATGTTATATAAATCTTACTCAACACAGAACTTTCTTTCTTTTCTTTTATTCATTGCGGCTGTAGTCTGTTGGATATATTTTGCTCCCGTAAATATTGGAGGCAATACTACCTATGCAATTTTACGCGGAAATAGTATGTATTCCGAATTCAAACAAGGCGACCTGGTGTTAGTCCATAAAAAGAACAGCTATGCAGTGGGTGATATTATCTTATATAAAAATCCAGATGTTGGACCCATTTTTCATAGAATTATTGGAATGGATGGAGAAAACTTCTTTTTAAAAGGTGATAATAATTCATGGGTCGATTCTTATCAACCCTCCGTTCAAGATGTTTATGGCAGTCTTTGGCTCCACTTATCAAACGTTGGTTATCTCCTTAAATTGTTTCGGTCTCCAACAATTTTTTCTCTTATTATTACTTTTTCCTGCATTCTTATTGGAAATTCTTTTTCAAACGGTCAAGGCAAATTATCCGCGAATGCCGTAAAGGATATTTCCTTTATGGATAAATCTAGGACATCAAAAATGACATATAAACAATCCGACTGGCTCTATTTTTTTATTGTTTTACTCCTATGTGCAATTGTCCTCGCTTTCATCGCTTTTTCCAAACCCATAGAACGTTCTATCCCGGATGATCTTTCTTATACAAATCACGGAAGTTTTGAATATTCTGCTGTTACACCTCATGATGTTTATAAAGAAGGATACCTCGAATCAGGCGATACTGTTTTTAGATTATTAACAGATTCGTTAAATTTAATTTTTCATTATCACCTGGAATCAGAGTATCCAACACAAATTACCGGGTCCCTACAGTTGTTGGCAGAAGTCAGCGATGCAACTGGTTGGGCATATCCAATAGAGATAACTCCCGCCACCAATTTCAATGGACCAGATTTTACTATTTCAGGAATCATTGAGTTAAACCAAATTCAGGAAATTATCGATAACTTAGAAAAACAAACTGGCGTCAATAACGCTGCTTATTATTTGAATATAAAACCAGATGTACATCTAAGAGGTGTAATTGCGAACAGAGAATTTGAAGATGATTTTTCACCGATTTTGATTTTCACTATTGATAATCTGACCATGAAATTACCGCATAAAAATGATGATGCCTTGAATGACCTCTTAAACCCTTCATCTCAAGGCGTTCTCAATGGAACCAGATCTGTGGCTAATACAATTTCCTTTTTGGGTATCGATTTTAATGTCCTGTTTTTACGCATGGTTTCGATCTATGGTATTGTTTTTTCTTTTATATTATTAGCATGGTTTGGCAATAAATATTTGGGAACCCAAAATCAAAATGAAATCACAAAAATCAAGCTGCAATTTGGAATTACTTTTATAGATATAAAAGATAGTTTCTTTCTTGCTAAGAACGCCATCGAAATTGAAAACTTGAAAGAATTAGCGACAATAGCTGCTCGGGAACAATCCACCATTTATCATCGCCAGTTGGATACCTCTCATCATTATTATGTTATCTCCCAGAATAATTCGGACGTTATTTATCATTGTCAGATTTCGATAAATACCAATCGACCAGGTTAGCTAAATTGGAATGATGATGAAAATGAAATCAACAAAAAATATTATTATTCTCATAATTTTTAGTATTGTATTTTTGATATTGATTAATTCCATTTATGCACTGACTGCGACCAATACCGTACCTGAATCGGGATTGGACTACGATTCAATTCCAATAACAGCAAACCAAGTAAAACCATCTGATTGTAATAGTCTCGATCTAGTAAATATAATAACCAATAGCACCGGCTCCTCCGATAATGACCTCCTGCTTGGAACATTGGATAATGATTCGCTAAATGGGTATGATGGTGATGATTGCCTTTACGCCGGTAATGGCAATGATTCCTTAGATGGAGGAGCCGGTTATGATATCTGTATCGGTGGTTCAGGTACAGATACATTTACCGATTGTGAAGTCGAAGTTGATCTTTGATTTTTCTCTTTTTATTAAATTCAATTTGCTGGTAAAAGTTAATCCCTAACGCTAGGTGCTGGGTCAGTCATCTGGATTGCACCCGCAAGCCCGCCTTCCAGCGCACGCCGGTCGATCTTCATAAAGATCGAAGGGGAACAAATCTATACTGCATCGCTTCTGCTGCAGGCATCGTTCAACAATCACATGATGGCATCTTGCCTACCCACACTGGCACCTGCTTTAGTTACCCCTACCAACACATCTGTGAATTCAGTTATCGGTGATTAAGCTAGTTGATTCGGTTTAATCAAAAAAGCCGCTCTTTTGAAGCGGCTCTCATTTTCTTTAAATGAACAGCGTTGCGTTCGAGTCATCCGACGCGTGGATGAAGGTTGCCACCCCCACCACATCGATACCGTCGATCAGCTCTTCGCGTTTGATGCCCATCAGGTCCATCGACATCTGGCACGCCTGGATCGTCGCACCGTTTGTCAGTGCGCTCTCCATCAGTTCATGCAGCGGGCTGACGTTCTTCTTCTTCATGATACCCTTGATCATGGCGGTGCCTGCTCCAGCCATGTTCATTTTGGAGATGGTCAGCTTTTCCGTGCCGCGCGGCATCATCATACCAAACATGCGCTCGATGAAGTTCTTGCGTACCTTGGGTGCCTTCGGCTTGCGCAGAATATTCAGCCCCCAGAAGGTGAAGAACATCGTTACCTTATGTCCCATGGAGAGTGCGCCGTTGGCAATGATGAAGGCTGCGATGGCTTTGTCCAGGTCGCCCGAGAAGATCACCATGGTTTTGTCCTGGGTGGTTGCGCCACCGCTGACCACTTCGGCTTTCTTTTCAGCGCCTTTTTGGATGCGCGCTGTGATCACACCATCTGCCGAATCCAGGGATACTAGTTTGTTGCCGGTGCGGTCTGCCCACGACTGCACATCGCTGGTGAAACCGTAATCGGTTGCTTTAACCGTGATCACATCTCCCGGTTGCACCTCTTTCACTTTGTTGTACAGCTTCATGATCGGTCCCGGGCATTGCAAGCCACAGGCATCCACCATGAATTGGTTAGCATCCGCCGGGTTGAAGGGTGGTATCTCGCGGATCTCTTCACGACTACTGATCGACACATGCTCGAAGGTATCAAAATTGGATTGCTGACAGGTCGCGTGCGAATAGGTCTTGTAGCCACCGTTCAGGTTCAACGCATCAAAGCCCAATTGGCTCAGGATGCGTGCTGCGAAGTAACCGCGCTGCCCAACCTGGCAGTACACCACGATCTTCTTGCTGCGTGGTAGTTCATTGGCGCGCGCACGTAATTCCGGCAGTGGGATGTTGACCGAACCTTCGATGCTGCCGATCATCAGTTCTTCCGGATTACGTACGTCCAGTAATGCATATTTTGAGCGGTCCAAATTTTCGATCTCGTTCCAGTCGATGATCTTCACATCTCCGCGCAGCATGTTGCCTGCCACAAAACCGATGATGTTGACCACATCGCGCGCCGATCCGTAAGGTGGTGCATAAGCCAGTTCCAGCTCTTCCAGATCATATACGCTCATACCGCCGCGGATGGCAGTGGCAATCACATCCACGCGTTTGTCGACCCCTTCCAATCCCACCATTTGGGCTCCGTAGATCTTGCCTTCCGGTGAGAACAGCAGTTTGAATGCCAGCGGGGAAGCTTCCGGGTAGTACCCGGCATGGTTGGAAGCATGGATGATGGCGTTTTCGAAGGGCAGACCCAGTTCGGTCAACTGGCGCACGTTCAATCCCGTGCTGGCAACCGTCAGGTCGAATACTTTCACGATCGAAGTGCCTTGCACACCCGCGAAGCTCACATCCCTTCCTGCCAGGTTGTCCGCTGTGACACGGGCTTGCTTGCTGGCAGGTCCGGCTAAGGGCAGGTTCACTTCTTTGCCACTGATGATGTTCTTCACTGCCACGGCGTCGCCGATGGCGTAGATGTCCTTGTCACTGGTGCGCATATGGTCATCCACACTGATCACACCGCGTGCGCCCAATTCCAACCCGGCGTCCTTTGCCAGTACCGTTTCAGGATGCACCCCAACAGACAGGATCACCATATCGGTGTCCACGCTCTTGCCGCTCTGCAGTGAGACTGTCAGTGCTTCATTCTGGCTGATGCCCTTGATACCGTCACCTAGCGCCAGCCTCACATGTTTGAAATCGAGGTGTTGGTGCACCATCGCTGCCATCTCATAATCGATGGGCGCCATCACCTGGTTCAACATCTCGATGATGGTCACTTCGATGCCGCGGTGCTGCAGGTTTTCAGCGATCTCCAGACCGATGAAACCACCGCCCACCACCACAGCCCGGCTGGGTTCTTTTTCCGCGATGAAGTCACGGATGCGGTCCATATCCGGCATGGAACGCAGGCTGAACACACCTGGCAGGTTCACCCCATCCAGTGGCGGAATGATCGGAGACGCTCCCGGGGAGAGCACCAGCTTGTCATATTTATCGGTGAATTCTCTACCCGAGGAGAGGTCATGCACCTTTACCATCTTCTTCTTACGGTCGATGCTCACTACCTCATGGCGCACAAAGGCATCAATATTGAATGTTTCTTTCAATTTTTTAAGGGTGATCACCAGCAGTTTGTCACGCTCGGTGATCACGTTGCCGATATGGTAAGGCAGCCCACAGTTCGCAAAGGAAATGTATTCCCCGCGTTCGTAGATGCTGATTTCGGCTTTCTCGTCCATCCGGCGCAGTCGCGTCGCGGTGCTGGCACCGCCTGCTACGCCACCCACAATGATTACTTTCATTCTATTTCTCCTTTATAACGGATTTGGTTTTATTATCAGAATTGGCAGGATTGGTGATGGCAGCCTGGGCATGCAGTTGGTCACTTTGGATGGCGCGCATCAGGTCCAGTGATTGGATGATCCGCTTATCCGCCAGCGAATAACGCACTGCCGTGCCCTGCCGTTCGGTGATCACCAAGCGGCGGTCGCGCAGGACCTTCAGATGGCGTGAAATGGTAGATTGTGGAGCCTCCAGCGCTTCGGCGATCTCGTTCACATAATGGTCCCCTTCATCTAAAAGATACAAGATCATGATGCGCGTGGTATCGCTCAACGCCGAACATACGCGCTCGTGCAGTAAATTGACTTCCAATTCCAGTGCTTGCTTGTCCATCTTGTTATTCCTATATGCGGATAAACGGATATATGTTACCATAAACACTATTAGAATTATGTCTATAATTCTCACTCTTCCATTTTTTCACAAATTTTCACTGAAACAATTTCTATCCGTTTATTTCAATGAATTCCTCCCCATCCATCATCTCGAGCGTAAGCGAGAGATCTCTCTTTATCTAAATCAATACTCGTATAAGTCTCAACCAACATCAACTTTCCTTAACATCTTCATTTGCCATATAATTACCACAATATCAGCCTAATTTATCTACAATAAGGAGAAAACGTATGCATAATATGACCAAAGCCAATCTGGAAGCCGCCTTCGCAGGAGAAAGCCAGGCGCACATGAAATACCTCATCTTCGCCGACCAGGCGGAAAAAGACGGCTTTCCCAATGTTGCCCGCCTCTTCCGCGCCACCGCCTATGCAGAGCAGGTGCACGCCACCAGCCATTTTAAAGTATTGAAGAAATTATCGGATACTTCCGCCAATTTACAAACCGGCATTGATGGCGAGACCTTCGAGGTTGAAGAAATGTACCCCGCTTATCATGCGGTGGCTGAACTGCAGGAAGAATCCGGTGCCGAGCGCTCCACCCGTTGGGCACAGGAAGCCGAAAAAGAACATGCTATCCTGTACACTGACGCCAAAGCTGCCGTGGACAATGCCGGGGATATCAAAGGAGAGCAGGTCTACGTCTGTTCTGCCTGCGGTTGGACTGGTCTGGGCGAACCACCCGATAATTGTCCCATCTGCAATGCTAAGAAGGAACGTTTCAAGATCTTCTAGACATAAAGAAACAGGCAGCCAATCGATCTCAAGCTGCCTGTTTTTATTTTGTTTTCAAATTCTATATGGCATGAAAATCAATACCAAACCCATAAGTCCATTGTGCCTTTACTCTGCTGACATGATTCATTTATTCCCTCTGCTACATTAATTTAGCACTTCGATCTCTCCGACCCTCTTTCCATTTTCACTTTTCTTTTTTCCATTCTCGCAGTAGATCCAGTAGATTTTTCTTCCAGATGCCCTGGCTTTTTCTACTACCTCTCCGGTTCCTCCGCTGTCTTTGCCGCCCTCTCCATCCCATAACGCTACCAGCACATCACATTCTTTAACCAGATATGCTCCCAACTGCTGGTATGCTAGCTTGTGATCCTGCATGGCAGGCAGTTCTACGACCTTGTTTGCTCTACCCAATAAAGTATGAAACTCTTGTTTCCCTTCCTCGGTCGAAAAATCTTTGAAATATTCCTCTTGCGATAATGGCAGTGGCACCACCAGCTTGATCTCCGGGAATTCCAGCCCAATGCTGGCAGCTAGTTGATCCGCTCCCTCCGCCAGGGGTGAATATAACCACATCCCCTTTTCCGGGTTCGTTTGTATGATCTCTCCCAGGACCTTTTGTATGGCTATGCGCAATTGCTCTTTTTCGCTGAAATGGCGGTGTCCACTGATGGCAATCTTGGTCACGATGAAAACGTCCTCCTATTCATCCATTTGAGGTTATCTGATTTTATCTTTCGATTCTACTATGCAATTGCTTTTTTTCTTGTACAATGAAAATATTAAACATCCTTTCCTTCTTAGAAATGATATAGATATTTTATTGAGCAAACAAATTAAATTTCAGGAGGGCACAGGCAGTATGAAAAGAGTCTGGCGTGACCTTTCGATCATCCTTTCCGCCGTATGGATCAACTTGCTGCTCTTCATCATCCTGCTTGTTATTGCTGCCCTCCTGTTACAGCGCTTCGGTCCCGATCCGCAGGCAAATTGGGCACAACTCGTGCTGGATGCCTTCAACCTGGCATCCATGGAGCGCGTCGAAAGTGGCGGTCGGGGCATCGTGGTCATCTTGGCTTTTATTTTGCCGCTTGCCATGTTTCTTATTTTAGGTGAAGGCACCCTGCGCATTTTTTCCATTTACTCCCAGCGTAACTCGGATAGAAAGGAATGGGATCTTATGGTTGTCAAATCATGGAAGGAGCATGTGGTGTTGTGTGGTGCCGGCGAAATGGGGCATCAACTCCTACAGCAATTGCTGGCTTCACAGCCTGCTTTGAAGGTCGTCATCCTTGATCCCCGTCCCGCGCTTCTTCCGGAACTCGGACTGGATGCTTCCAGCGCTGTTCATCTTCAGGCAGATATGACCAGTATCGATTCGTTGCAACAGGCACGCGTATCCTCGGCCCGCCTGGTCGTCCTCACTGCCGGGGAGGATACCATCAATCTCGAGACTGCTTATAAGGTACTGCATCTCAATCCAGATGTGCCCATCTGGGTGCGTCTGCACCACAGCGGATTGGCAGATATGCTGGATCTCTCAAAGAACGCCCATATCCACTTTTTTTGTCCTTACCAGCAGGCTGCCCGCTCCATCGTGCAGCACATCCTACAAGAATAGGTACCTTATTGTGGATATCTTTAGTGTCCTCCATTCGGATCGTGGGCTGCTTCTGCACTTGCAAGAGAACGCTCCTGCAATTCACTCGGATACACAAGCCTGGCAGCGCTCTATTCAGAAATGGAAATTTCTGCACGACTGTTGTGCAGGGGGTCAATTGGTAGAGGATGGCGGGGTGCAGACCTGTGGCTTATGTGCCCTTTATTTTTATGGACATGCCACGGAATGTGAAGACTGTCCCATCAACCTGGCAGGCTATCCAGCCTGTGCCGGCACTCCTTCCAAAACTTACCAAACCGCCCTCGCGCAGCAGAACATACAGCTTGCCGCCGAGTCTGCTCTAAACGAAATTCGTTTTTTAAAGGATCTTGCCCATGGGTCTGGATTATAGCTTCCGTCTGTATTTCAACAAAGCCCAGATCTGGGATGTTCTACAGGGTGTGGTGGAGATCGGGCAACCGCATCATCCTCCTGCCCACATCCTCTTCCCCAACCGCGTTCTGGAGATCCCACTGGATGCCTGGGTCGCTCACTCCAATGAATTCCACTGGGATGACCCCGAATTGCAGTTTGCCACCGTGCTCAACTTTGCGGAGGATGAGCCTTTGTGGGAATATGTAACGGAGCGTGACCACAGAGGCGAGGAATACCGCAGTCCACCCGATGATGGCAGTCCTCGCATGATCTCCATTGGCTATATCTATCTATACATCTACCAGGATCTTTCCGGTCGCCATCCGCTCAACCTGCCCGTTGATCTGGTCTTGTTCGAATTTGGCACCACCGGCACCCGCATGAGCATCCTCTTTGAGTATTCAATGTCTATTCGCAGTCGTTTTACAGAACTGTTACGGCGCTTCCACGGCGTATGTGGTGTTTTTGATCGTGAACTGGAAGGGGAAGTTTTCTGGTTTCATGATCACCTCCTCACACCTCAACTCTGCGACCCCTGGGCACTTCCGGAGCAGATCGCTCAGGACCTTGATCTATAGGCTCGTTGAATGATGATTTTTTAATGTGGCTGAAAATGCTAATATAAATTTGGTATTTAATACTATATTCTTGCGTGATTTTGGAGGGCAGCATGCATCAGGACCAACATACGTTTCGCATCTTTCTCAGTTCCACCTTTAGCGACCTCAAAGAGGAACGCAACGCCCTCCAGCAGCGCGTCTTCCCCCGCCTGCGTGATCTGGCTGCCGAGCATGACTATCGCTTTCAGGTCATCGACCTGCGCTGGGGCGTCAGTGCCGAAGCTTCCCTGGATCAGCAAGCCATGGATATCTGCCTGCGCGAGGTTGCGCGCTGCCAACACATTACACCTCGTCCCAATTTTCTGGTCATACTGGGCGATCGCTATGGTTGGTGTCCCCCTCCTGCTCACATCCCCCATGCTCATTTTCAACAGTTTCTTTCTTCCATACCCGATCCTGCTAATCTGGCATTGCTGCAGGAATGGTATTTTCTGGATGAGAATGCCCTACCCCACGAGTGGCGTTTGAAAGCACGTCAGCCCGGTACGCCCTATGTGCAAGACGCCATCTGGCAGCCCATCGAAGCACGTCTGCACACCATGCTGGCTTCTGCAGCTATGACGTTGCCGTTCCCCGACAAAGAACGGCTTCCCTACATTGCTTCCGCCACTGAGCAAGAGATCGTCGCCGGTGCGCTCTCGGTGTCGGACGCACTGGAACATGTGCTGTGTTTCTTGCGTTCCATTCCTGATCTGCCCCAGCATTTTGACCTGCCAGCCTTCCGTACCGAGCTCGCTACCAGTCTTTATCAGACCTATGGCAATACTCCCTTCGATCAACATGTTAAAGACCTTGCTAAAGAATTACTTACTTCTCCATCTCTGACCACTGCCGCGGATTTTGCTTTCCTCTTGCGATCTACCCTCGCCAATACCCCCAAAGGCACTATCGAACATGAAGTGGTGGGATTTTTGCACCAGATGCTGGTGGATTTCACCGCCCATGATTTCATCAATCTCAATGAGACTGATTGGTCCATCGATCAGGCAGCGCTTGCCAGCCAGAATGCCCTTAAAGAACGACTCATACGGCACCTCCCGGATAATATCTTCACCTATCAGGCGCATTGGGCGGGGGCGTGCATCACCAACACACACCTCGAACAGCTTTGTAATGATGTTTACAATTCCCTCTCTGCTCTCATGCTCGATCAGATTGAGCATCCTCATCCCTTTTCCTTCATACAAGTACCGCGCCATCTCATCCAACCCGATGATTGCCTGGATGAGGAAGGATTTGCACATCAGCGCTTTGCTGAAGAACGTTTGCAGGGTTTTGAGGGACGCACTATCATTCTTGAGAAGATCGCCGTCTTTTTAAAAGACCCAAATCAGCCTCTCTTCGCTGTAGTTGGGGAAGGCGGTAGTGGCAAATCCGCTCTCATCGCCAGAGCCGTCCAACAAAATCAACTTTCTCACCCTTCTGCAGTTCTTATCTATCGCTTCATCGGCTCTACCGCTTCATCATCCAGCATACAAAATCTTCTGGAAAGTTTATGTCTGGAACTTTCACGCAGATATGAGGTAAATGCCTCTCCACTTCCAACAGAATACAGTGAATTGGTCACCGAGTTCGCTCGGTGCTTGCAGCATGCAACCGCCGAAAAACCGCTGTTCCTCTTTCTTGATTCTCTCGATCAACTTTCCGATTCACAGGGTGCACGCACGCTAAGCTGGCTGCCCGCAGTTTTGCCAGCTTCTGTGCATATCCTGATTTCCACCCGTCCCGAAGGACTCCTAGATCATTTGCAAACCCGGCAGGCACACATCGAAACACTCACCGGTCTCACGCGAGAGGAAGGCGACCATATTCTCACCCATTGGTTAGAAAACGCACATCGCACCCTGCAGTCTGTTCAGCGTCAGGAGGTACTGGATAAGTTCATGCAGTCCGATGGCAACCCCCTGTATTTGAAACTGGATTTCGAGGAAGCGCGTTTATGGACATCACAAGCAGTTGATCCGGTCGAAACCCTCACTCCAACCCTGGATGGCATCATTGCACACAACATGCTGAAACGCCTTGAAAAAGAGCAGAATCATGGGAAAATGCTCGTCTCGCATGCTCTTGGATATCTGGCTGCTTCCCGCCATGGTCTTTCTGAGGACGAATTGATCGATCTGCTTTCACGAGATTTCGAGGTCTATTCCTGGTTCTTCAAAGGAAGCCAGCACGTTCCTCCTGATCTGTTGCAGTTGGCAGTCGCCCACCGCCCTCAAGCGGTCGGTCGCTCTGTCTCTCAGGATGAACGTGCCGCATTGGATTGGTTGACCGATACCCGCACTCCACCCGAATCGGTGGAAAAATTTCTCAGATTTGTCCTCACTCTCCCTAATGGTCCACGCTTGCCGATCGTGCTCTGGTCGCGCCTTTCCTTTGACCTCGCACCTTATCTCAGCCAGCGCACCGATAAAGAGAACATCCTAATGACCTTTTATCACCGTGAGCTTCAGGATGTCGCCCAATCTATCATCCTCAAGGATGGGCAGGAACAGGGCTATCATAGGCAATTAGCAGATTATTTCGGCAGCCACAGCCGTTTCAGTTCACGTCGCATCGAGGAGCAACCCTGGCAGCTTGCTCAATCAGAGAATTGGCAAGGGCTATATGATCTGCTGACCAATACGGAAATGATGAACTTGATCTGGGAGCAAAAAAGGGAGGATATGCTTTTTTACTGGACTCAGATCGAAAATAACTCCCCACTGTGCGTCACAGATGGATACCGTGCGATTCTCGAAGATCCTTCAAAATATTCTGCTTATACAGTCCTCAATATCGTTCGTTTAATGAATGAGCTTGGTTGTCGTCAAGAAAATACCACTTTGCTTGAATATTTGATCGAGTATTATCGTGAAAGCAACGATCTCCATCATCTGCAGGTTGCACTGGGATATTTAGCTTTCATCCTGCAAACCCGCGGAGAACTCTTGGAAGCACTGGATCTCTTCAAAGAGCAGGGAAATATCTGTCGTCAGATCAACAACCGCAATGGTCTTTCCGATGCCCTTGGCAACCAGGGCGTCATCCTCCAGAGGCGTGGATTGTATAATGATGCCCTGCTCAAGTTTTCAGAACAGGAGACTCTTTGCAGGCAGATCGGGCACCGTAAAGGATTAGCTTCTTCTTTAGGAAATCATGCTCTAATTCTACAAATGCACGGTCGTCTAAATGAAGCAATGGCTTTGCATGACGAAGAGGAGCTCATTCTGCATGAGATCAACGATCGTAACGGGCTGTGTCGCTCTTTATTGAATCAGGCAAATATCTTTAAATTAATGGGGAAAGCAGATGACGCTCTGCGGCTCCTGGAAAAATCTCTGGATATCGCTCGTGAACAGGGTAATAAAGATGCAATCCAACAAGCACTTGGTGCTCAAGGGGAGGTTTACATTAAACTGGGGCAATTTGAAAAAGCTCTTCATCTATGTCAAGAACAGGAGCATATCTGTCGCAGCATGCAAAACATGAACGACCTGGTAGCAGCATTGGGAAACCAGGCTGCTGTTAAGCTCAACCAGGGAAAATTTGAGGAAGCACTGCCGTTATTGGATGAAACAGAACAGCTTTGTATTCACCTGAACAATCTCCCCATGCTCAGTATGACCCTGAACAATAAAGCAGCTGTATTAGATTCCCAGGGGCGTGGAAGCGATGCCTTGGCTCTTTTCAAACAGATGGAACAGATCAGCAGGAAGATGAGCCATATGGAAGGGATCATCATGTCGCTCGTCAATCAAGCTGTTACCAATTACCGCTACAAACTAGCTGAAAAGGGTATTGTTAATGATCTATTTGAAAAAGCCCTTCAACTTGCCCACTCGCATGGCTATGCTGCCCTTGAAACTCAGATCAAAGATATTTTCACCCGGATTTCTTAACCGAATAGAATCCTAAAAGATCTTTCTGCAATCTACAGTATTACAATAAAGGAGCAATTTTGTCTCCGTAATACTTATTAGCCTCGCGCGGCAGCATGATCATGAAATCTTCCATGCGGTTCGGCTTGATCACGATCAGTTCAAGCTCAGGTAATCCAAAATCAATTATTTCAGCGATCTTCTTTGTGAAACATTCTTCCTGATACCGATTCGTACATGTGAGAACAGCACTCAGGTCTTCTGCTACCTTCACTTTCCAGCGTTGAAATTGTTCGGGAATCTTTGCCTGCAGAGTCGCAATGGAACCAATCAGCCACATGGCTTCTCCTTGAGCAAAAACATACCATACCCCTTCACTGACTTTAATATCATCCAATCCGGGAAACAAACCTTGAATTTTTAATATCTGGTTTATATCCACAAACCCATCTAGTTTCTTTTTGTCAAGTTTTCCCATGGTTGACTCCTCTTTTCTTTTTTATAAAAAATTAGAATGGATTGTTCAACTGTAACTGCCAGCGATTATGTACTTTTTCTATAATTTTCAAATACCTTCATTCCTCTACTCGTGAAACGTCTATTGCCCGGAATGGTATGAAATCTTCATCCTGCCCGTGTGTTATCTCCCCCAGTCGCACTCGCATGCTTACACTGATCGGATCTTCTGGGAACTGCATCATAACTGGGTATTCTTGGATATTGTCCACGAATTCTTTCAACCGATTTGCCTTGTGTTCGGGGATAGCCTCCATCATCCTGTCGAAGATATTGCGATCGAAATCGATCGTCATAGCATACGCTTCTCCATTTTCCTGTGTATTGGATGTCACAGAGAAAAGATCTGGTTCGATGACTGCAGCCGCCCAGAAAGTGAATTTTTTCAATAACCATACGGGGGGCTCGGCATCTCCTTTGGTCTGATTGTACATATAAAATCCAAAATCTTTCGCCCATTTCGATTTGTCGACCATCTATTTTTCCTTTTCCGGGAATTTCCCATCACCATTGATTTTTTCATTATATAGCGCGCTGATATCTCCGCACAACCATCCAACCTAGCTTGTTCTCTGGTATAGCTGCTCTATAATCTTATATATAGGATTTCCCATTGTGCGCAAATTTGTACCTGCCAGGAGAGTTCATGAAAAAAACCTACCAGCGTCAGATCGAAGAAGTTACCCGCCTTCGTCACCGCCTGTCAGAACTGGAAGCTCTGCGTACTAACCCATCTGAACCCGTTCCTTCTCAGGTCTATCAGGAATTCATGCAGGTCATCCTGCAGTTGGAAAAAGCAGAACAAAAACTGCGCCATTCTACTCTCGAGGTACGAGAACGTATTTCAATCACCAATACCGAAATTATTACTATCTTGCATGCGTACTTATCCCTGCAAAAACAGATGCGCGCGGCAGAAGATCTCTTTCTTGCCAATATCGTGCACCCTGCCCACAGTTTGCAGCTAGCCAAACAGCAACGTACTTATCTCGAGCGTGAATACCAGCGTATCGAAACCAATATTCGCCAGGAATGCTATGCCACCCACCAGGAATTAGAACAGGATATCCGCCAGGTATTGCGCACCAGTGACACTTATACTGAACAATCTTCAGCAGATGAAGCAAATTCCGATTATGACTCTTCCATTCCTCCCTTTGCAGATTTGTTAAACCTCACCACCGATGATGTAGAAGACGCTATTGCCAAGAGCGAATTGGTCGCCGAATTCAAACGCGTGGTGCTGCCTGCTGTCCATCCCGATACCTCCCAATCTTCTCCGGAGGAATTCAATACTGCCTTTGATATATACAAGAAGATGGATTTCTTGCTCATGCAAGCCTATCTGGTGCAATACAAACCTGCTGACTTGGTCGAGGCGGATTTCGATCCGCTGATAGAACTACCGCAGCAGGTCGAAAAATTGGAGCAAACTGCAAAATTACTCACTCGTTTGCAACGTCGTTTGGATCATCTCCAGCAAGACCTCACCGAGCAGGAAGCTACTGATCCTGAGCATGTCCAGCAAAAAATGCAGGAGCAGCGCCAGGAACTGTTGGAACGTATCCAGGAGGAATCCGAACATATCCTTACTTTACGGAAAAAACTGGAAGCTTTGCTGGAATAATGTTGATCAGAAAAATGGAGATATGATGACCGAAAATTCCCTGGTACCTCGCCCATTTGATTATCACGATCGCTCGGAACTGCGCCTGATCTTCAAACAATATTTGCAAACTTCTGATCGGTCGGAGAAGCTTTCCTGGCATACTATCACCTCTGCCGATGGCTTGCCGCATAATTGGATATATGATCTCTTTCAAGATTCGCAGGAACGTATCTGGGTTGGCACCTGGGGTGGCGGTCTGGCTTGTTTTGATGGGCAGCATTGGCGCTCCTTCTCCACCCGTGATGGGCTGCACTGCAACGAGGTCACCTGTATTCGCGAAGATGCCGATGGTGCAATTTGGATTGCCACCGATCAGGGGCTGAACCGCATCGAAGGTGTACGAGTTCTGGACGCCGGGCTGACTGGAAAAAGCTTGCTCAATCTGACCTTCGACCAAAATGGAAATCTATGGGTGGGCTGCTGGCGCGCTGCCCGCAGTGGTGGAGGGCTATTCCGTTTTGATGGACATTCCTGGCAGTCCTTCTCCACCCGCACAGATCTGCCTGGGCTGGAGATCTTGAAGGTTTTCAATGATTTCCTTGGACGCATCTGGATCGGCACTTACGAACAGGGGCTGGGTGCTGGGGTCGGCTGCTACGATGGGCAGCGCTGGCGTTCTTATACCACCGCGCAGGGATTGGTGGATAACTGCGTCTACTCCATGTTCGAGGATCCCCAGGGTAACATGTGGTTCGGTACTCTTTCCGGTATCAGTATCTTCGATGGTAACCATTTTCACACCCTTACCAGCCATGATGGTCTGGTGGATGATCGCATTTATTGCATGCTCATCGATTCCACAAAAAAGATGTGGTTCGGAACCGAAGGGGGTGTCAGTCGCTTTGACGGCAATAATTGGCTTACTTTCACCAAACAGAATGGGTTGGTGGAAGAACTGGTGCGCACCATCATCGAAACCAGCAACGGTGACCTGTGGTTTGGCACTTACCCCTATGCACGCGGTGCGGGCGGCATCAGTATCGCCAGTTATGATCATTCCAAAAGTCTCACCGATCGCATCCTTGATCTGCTCCCGCCCCCGTCTGAACCCAAACGATTGCAGGACGGTAACCAATGAAATTCTCGGTCATGGTAAAAACGGTTCATGCGGAAATGGATATTCTGTTGGGGGATACCGTCCGTAGGCGTGATATCTACACTCCTTTTTATGAATTAAGCGTCAAACCATTGCAAGAAGATGTCTCGCAACTCTCTAACCTTGAATATATTTTGTTGTATTCTTTTCAGGAATTTCACGGTAACGTTTATGACCAAGTCGGTCAAGATGCCTGTTTTGCAGATTCCCGATTTGGGGATCTGCGTGCTGGCTCTGTTCTGACCATTGCTGGTCCTGTTTATCCTCTGCGCCTTGACTATGAAGGGCAGCGCTTCGCCCCCTTCCATTATGCTATCCTTGATCCTGCCTTGCACCCACCTATTACGGATGTAAATGGGGATATCGATCTACCTCTCACTTCCTGGTTAGTGGCAGATACTTCCCTTGAAGATGAAGGAGCGCTCATGGATCAGACCAACCTTGTGGTTGCCTGGAATTGTGCTCATTATTGATGGTTTCATCTTATCATCGCTAATACACACAAATAGAATCTCTATTTTTACGTCATCCCGAGCTTCGTGAGGAGTCTCGCCCTGGAAGCTTTCGCCTACCCCTCACCCTTTTTGAACTGCTTCTCATACAATCTGGCATAGATGCCATTCATTGCCATCAACTCTGCATGCTTCCCCTTCTCCGCGATGCGTCCGCGGTTCAATACCAGTATCTGATCTGCTGCCAGAATAGTACTCAAACGGTGTGCGATCACGATACTGGTGCGTCCCGCCATCACGCGGCTCAAGGCTTCCTGGATCAGCACTTCGGATTCGCTATCCAGGCTGCTGGTTGCTTCATCCAATATCAGGATGCGCGGGTCTTTCATGATCACCCGCGCCAGTGCAATACGTTGTTTTTCTCCACCGCTCAAGCGATAACCACGCTCCCCAACAATAGTGTTGTATTTATCCGGCAATTGCGCGATGAAATCATGGATATTGGCTGTCCTTGCAGCAGCTTCGATTTCTGCTTGGCTGGCATGCGGATTGGCATATAGCAGGTTGGTGTAGATGCTATCATGGAACAGATAGGTTTCTTGTGTCACCATCCCGATCTGTTCAACCAATGATTCTAGTTTCACGTCACGCAGATCATGCCCATCCAGTAGAATTCTTCCTTCACTTGGATCATACAGTCGCGGGATCAGGTAAGTAATGGTGGTCTTGCCTGCCCCGCTTGGCCCCACCAGTGCCGTCAGATTTCCGGCAGGGATATGGAAATGAATATCATACAATGCCGTTTCTCTAGCTTGTGTTTCGCTGTCCTCATCTTCACCGACTGCAATCGTGCTTCTTTCATCGGATAACACAGCAGCATCGTCGCTCAACTGTCCATAACGCCTTACATCACTCAATAAATTTGCAGAACTGTCATCATATTTGAAATATACATGCTCAAAAAATATTTCTCCTTTTACGCTTCCAAATTCCTTGGTTTTTTCTTTCTCTTCGATTTCCACCGGCAAATCCAACACTTCGAATACCCGCTCAAAGCTCACTACTGAGGTACTGAATTCCACCGGCGCATTCGCCAGGCTCTGGAAGGAACTGTATAACATCCCCAAATAGGAACCAAATGCCACGATCGTACCTACTGTAAAATTACCTACGATCGCCTGGAAACCACCGTATCCATATACCAGCACTGTGCCAACTGCCCCAAACAGGCTGATGATAACAAAAAAGATCGAACCGATCACCGCACGTTTCACTCCCCAATCTCGCACGGTGGCAGCCCGTTCTCCAAATCGTTCTACTTCCGTTCTGTGCCTGCCAAACAGTTTCACCAGCATCACACCCCCGATGTTCAACGTCTCGTTCATCATGGCGTTCATGCGCGCGTTGGCATCCATTTGCTGTCGGGCAGCATCCCGTAGTCGTTCCCCCAGTAAGCGTGCCGCCAGGATGAAAAAGGGCACTACCGCAATGCTGATCAGTGTCAGGCGCCATTCGATGCTCACCATCATACTGATCACTGCTGTTGCCTGAACCACATCTGTTACGATGCTGACAATGGTATTGCTGATGGCATTTTGCGCTCCCACCACATCGTTATTCAAGCGACTCATCAGCTCCCCAATGCGCGTATGCGTGAAGAAGCGCAACGACATGCGTTGCAGTTTTGTATATAACGCACAGCGCAGGTCGAAGATCACCCCTTCCCCTACTCCTGTGTTCAACCGCCGCTGGAGTACGGTGCCTGCGCCCTTCAAAATTGGGATCAATAACAACCCGATGGAAAGCAGGATCAGTTTATGTACATCCTTGGTTGGGATGGTGCTATCGATCAGGTTGCGCACGATCAACGGTGTAATTAACGACAAACCGGAACTGATCAGAATCAGCACCAGCATTCCCACCAACTGCCAGCGGTATGCTTGTGCATACTGCATTACCCTTTTGAAAAGATCCCAGGTGAATTTGGGCTTCTCATCTCCCGATCGTAAATAGTTATGCCATCCATGATGTTGCATCGAATTCTTCTCCTTTTAGGTAACTTGGAATTATTGGTTCCAACAAACACCTCTCATTAAAACGATACCATAGTTATCTGCATCCGAGACCCTTGCAAATTTCGCCATAAATCATTCATTAAGTAAATCTATCCTCATAAGTCGAATCCCTCTTTTTACGTTACCTTTTTGTAGGGGATTCCAATTTACCGTCAGAGCAAACCACCTCTCCCTACATCTCTCGAGCTTCGCGAGGGATCTCACTATGCTGTAATCAAAACGAAACCTACCGTTATAAGTTGGATTTCTTCTATACGGCACCTTTAAGCATTGTAGATATCTACTCCGCCACAAAACCAGATCTACTCATTTTTCTTCCCGTAAGAGCGCATCCTCTGCCATCCGTCTTGACACCCCCCATACCTGGTGGTAAATTCAATCTTCGTGGTTATTTGATGAGGCTGCCGGTTGTGGTGGTCTTTTTTTCAACTATCATACCAAGCCATCAATGTATTCATCATCGATCCTTTATCAGCCAGAGTTCGTCAAACCCACTACATTCGTATGCTAAAAAAAGGAGAGCGGTATTATGAGTATTATTATTGAGACCAACCACCTGACCAAGTTCTACGGTAAATCGCGTGGCATCATCGATGTGTCTTTCAACGTAGAGGAAGGCGAGATCTTCGGGTTCATCGGACCCAACGGTGCCGGCAAATCCACCACCATTCGCTTGTTTCTATCTTTGATCTATCCCACCAGCGGGAATGCCAGCATTTTCGGCAAGGATTGCATCCAATACGGTCCTGAGATCAGACAGGAGATCGGCTATTTACCCTCCGAGGTGTTTTATTACGAGGGCATGAAAGTGATCGACTTGCTGAAATATTCCGCCAGTTTCTACCGCAAAGATTGCACCCAACGCATCCTCGAACTATCCGATCTCATGGAACTGGATCTGAAAAGAAGGATCGATGATCTGTCATACGGCAACAAGAAAAAGGTCGGTATCGTGCAGGGGCTGCTTCATCAGCCCAAACTGATCATCTTGGATGAACCCACTGCCGGTCTTGACCCCTTGATGCAACAGAAATTTTTCAACCTCATCAAACAAGAAAACGAGCGTGGTGCTACTATTTTCTTCTCTTCCCACATCCTGGGGGAAGTGCAGCGCTTGTGCAACCGTGTTGCCATCATCAAGGAAGGCAGCATCATCGATGTGCAGGACATCAAAACCCTGCAGAAAAATAATTACAAAAAGATCCGCATCACTTCTGCCCACATGGATGAAAAACAATTCGCCATTCCGGGTGTGAGCAACCTGCAGAGATCGGACGGCTCTATCCATTTCTTCTACAAGGGTGATATCAACACCATTACACATCTCCTCAGTTCCGGCAAGATCTCCGATCTGGCAGTTGAGGATCTCACTCTTGAAGAAATATTCATGCATTACTACGAATAGAGGATACCGATGAATATTTTCATGCATGAATTTAAACAGAAGATCCGTTCGGTTCTCGTCTGGTCTGTATCCATCGCGCTTTTGATCCTGGTTTTCCTGTCGCTCTTCCAGAGCTTTGCTTCGCAAGCGAATATGGTGAGCGAACTGATGGCCAGTTTTCCCAGGGAATTGTTGGTCGCTTTCGGCATGGCGGATATGGATTGGTCGAACATTCTGGGATTTTTTGCCCTGCTGTTTGTCTTCTGCCAGATCTGCCTTGCCATCCAGGCTGCCAATTACGGCTTTTCTCTAATCTCCATCGAAGAGAGCGAATGGACTGCCGACTTTTTGCTTTCAAAACCGGTCAGTCGTACCCGCATCATAAGTGCCAAATTCCTGGCAGCGTTAGCTGCGCTGACCATCACCAATGCGGTGGTCTGGGCAGTCAGTTTTCCCCTCATCAAGCTCTTCGATGCCGGGCAAGTCTATCAATGGAAACCCGTTGTTGCCCTGCTATCGAGCGTGATTATTTTCCAACTGTTCTTCCTGACGGTCGGGATGTTCATCTCATTGCTGGTCAAGAGGGTGCGTAGCGTCACTCCTTTCTCCATGGGCTTGGTCTTTGGTCTATATATCCTGAATGCTTTTGGGGATATGATGGGGGAGAAAAGTCTGGAAGTCCTTTCCCCTTTCAAGCATTTCGCACCCAGCTATATTGTCAACCATGCCGCCTGGGATTTTCCCCTGATGCTGATCAGTGTTGGCATCATTCTTGTCTCGCTTGTGGGAAGTTATGTTCTCTATCAGAAGAGAAATATCTCTTCTGCGATATAAAGGAGAAAAACGTGAATATTTTCATCCGTGAATTACGCGCCAATTTCAAATCCTTGCTCATCTGGAGCGGCATCACTATCCTCTTCTCCATGGTGGGTTTTTCCAAATTTTCGGCGTTCTACCAGAATCCCGACCTGTTGGTCGTGCTGGATAGTATGCCACCCTCGCTATTACAGGCGCTCAACATGAATGCCTTCAACCTGACCTCCGTCACCGGTTTTTTTGGCATCATGGTGATCTACTTCAGTCTCATTCTCACTATCTCCGCTGCCATGTGGGGCAGCGATATCATCTCTAAAGAAGAACGGGATAAAACAGTGGAGTTTTCCCTCACCCTGCCGGTACCCCGCGCCAGGTTGATCAGCGCCAAATTTGCCGCTGCCGCTGTCAACTGTGCCCTCCTGCTGCTGGTCACCTGGGGTATCACATTGATCGGGGCACAGAATTATCAACCTGATGCTACCTTCTATGACTTTGTTTCAGTGAATATGCTGTCGTTTGCCTTTCTGCAATTGATCTTCTTGTCACTGGGTATCCTGTTGGGCTGTGCCATGCAACAGCATAAGCGTGCAGGATCGCTGGCAGTATCGATTTTATTAATCAGTTACTTCATTTCCATCATCATCGGCTTGGACGAGCATCTGCAGTTTTTGAGATACGCTACGCCCTTCAAATATTTCGATGCCGCTGACCTGCTGCGCAACATGAGCCTTCACCCGACCTACGTGCTCCTCTCCATTGCGATAACATTGATTTTTACTGCCGGCGCCTATTTTGCATATCAGAAAAGAGATATGTATATTTGAATTCAGTTCACGATAAAGGCATCTGGTAAATTATTCCAGATGCCCTTTTATTATCCTGGCTTCGTTCCCCGATTCCAGTATTTTTTTACTGTCAACTTTTGTCAACTCGGCTAGAGACAAGAAAGAGGACCTTTTACAGTCCTCTTTTCTAGTTTCTGACAAGTTCGTCAACTACACAGAATAAGGTGTGTTCATTTCAAATGATCAGAGCTATTCTTCTTCACTTTCGATGAAACGGGTGGCTTGAATGGCAGCCGCCGCTCCCATGCCTGCGGAAGTGACCACCTGCCGGTAAACTGAATCGGTGACCTCGCCCGCTGCAAACACGCCTGCCACATTGGTTTGCATCAACTTGTTGGTCTCGATATACCCTTTTTCATCCATCTTTAATGCATCCTTGAACAGAGCAGTATTGGGACTGTGTCCGATGAATACGAACAGTCCATCCACCGGGAAATCGCTGATCTCCTCGGTCTTCTTGTTTTTCAATGTTAGCGAGGTGAGTGCATCCGTTCCGTTGATTTTTTCAACCACGGTATCCCAAATGAAGGAAATTTTGGAGTGGTTCATAGCACGTTTTTGTAGCAATGCTCCTGCGCGCAGTTCATCCCGCCGGTGGATGACAGTGACAGTTGATGCGTAGCGCGTTAAGAACAGTCCTTCCTCCAGCGCACTGTCACCGCCACCTACTACTGCTACTTTTCTATCTTTAAAGAACCAGCCATCGCAGGTGGCGCAGTACGATACGCCCTTGCCGGTTAATTCCTTCTCACCGGGTACATTCAGTTTATTGGGGCTGGCGCCTGTGGTGATGATCAGGGTCTGCGCCGAGAATTGCTTGCCATACGTGGCTAATTGAAAAGGTCGCTTGGATAGGTCAACAGATGTGACCATGTCATATTCAAAACGTGCACCAAATTTTTCCGCGTTCTTACTGAGCAGGTCCGCCAATTCGCTGCCTCCCACTCCCTCCGGAAAGCCCGGATAGTTCTCAATGACGGAGGTCGTGGCTGCCTGCCCGCCGATCTCCGTGCCGGTTATCACCAGTGGAGATAATTCCGCTCGTGCAGCATACAGGGCAGCTGCCAATCCGGCTGGTCCGGATCCCAGAATGATCACTTTCTCAACTTTGTTCTCACTATTTTCCATGTCAGGATGAGTTCCTTTCCTACATTATGTCATCCGTGATCTTCAACGCTTCATCCAGGATCGCAACTCCCTCCTGCAGTTCATAGGGTTGGATGATCAACGGTGGGATGATCAGGATCAGATTATCATGAATATAATGGAATAAACCTTTGGATAAAGTGATCGCCGCCAATTCCTTTAGTATTGTAGAGCTTTTTCCGTATTCTCCAAGGGGGGTATGGGATTTCTTATCTTTTATTAATTCGATTGCCCCGAATAAACCAATACCGCGCACATCTCCCACCGCCGGATGTTTTTCTTGCAATCCGTGCATCAAATCCAACATGACCGTTTGCATGTGGCGCGTATGGTCGATCAGTTTCTGGGATTGCAGTTCCTCGATATTTGCCAGCGCGGCAGCCAGAGAGATGGGATGCCCATTGTAGGTCAAACCACCCACGTATTTTTTATGGTCAAAATGCGCTGCCACTGCTTCCGTCATCGCCACCAATCCTAAAGGGGCATAGGCAGAGGTCAATCCTTTTGCCATGGTCATGATATCGGGTCGCACTTTCCAATGATCGACCGCGAACCAGGCTCCCGTCCTGCCGAATCCGCTCATCACCTCGTCCACGATCATCAAGATGCCATAGCGATCGCATAAGGTGCGTATACCTTGCAGATAACCATCCGGGGGAATGAGAATGCCGTTGGTGCCAGTGACCGCTTCCAGGAAAATGGCTGCGATGGAAGCTGATCCTTCATATTGGATAATGTGTTCAAGATATTCCAAATGCCGGGCGCTATATTCTTCATCCGATAACTGCATGGCATCCGGCACCAGATCATCACGATAGCGGTAGGTTGTGGGGAAGTGTGCCACGCTGCCCATTACATCCGGCTCCCAGGCAACCCGTCTGAGATCCCCCGAAAGTGCCAGTGCGCCATGGGTTGCTCCGTGGTAAGAACGGTAGCGTGCTAGGATCTTGTGCCTGCCGGTGACCGCGCGCGCCAGCTTGATAGCATTTTCATTGGCATCCGCCCCACCCAGGGTGAAGAGAAAACGATCCAACCCCTTTGGTAGAATTTCAGTTAACTTTTCGCATAATCGTGCGCGGATCTCGGTTGCCATATGCGGACCGGCAAAGGGCAGTTCACGTGCTTGATTGCACATGGTTTCGATCACATGTGCGTTGCCATGCCCGATGTTGGCGCACATCACCATCGAGTTGAAATCCAGATAACGTTTACCCTCGAAATCCCAGAAGTACACTCCCTGTGCCCGCTGGATAGCCACCGGTTGGATCTCTTTTTGTGCCGCCCAGGTCCAGAAATTATGCCGCATACAGCGGTCGATGATCTCTTGATTGCTCTCCATGCAACGCTCCCATATGCTGAATTTAAGAGTATCCTATCATAATTTCCGGGGGTTAAAATAGAGAGAATGGCAGTGCTTTCATTGCCGAGTCTCTGAAAGGAAGTAGTTATGAGTGAAGATACCACCCAAATTTTTGCAGGAAAGATAGCCCTGGTGACCGGTTCCAGCCGCGGCATCGGCAAAGCCATCGCTTTACAGTTCGCTCGCCAGGGAGCCGACATCATCGTCAATTACGTTCGCAATCAGGAGCCGGCGGAAGACACCGCCGCACAGGTGCGCGCCATGGGTCGCACAGCTCTGGTGGTCAGAGCGAACATCGGCAAACTGGATAATCTCGAAAATCTCTTTCACAAAGTGGAACAGGAATTCGACGGGCTTGATATTTTCATCAGCAGTGCTGCCTCCGGTTTCAACCGTCCGGTGTTGCAGCAGCGCCCGGAGGGTTGGGATCATACTATGAACGTGAATGCACGTGCTCTGCTTTTCGCAACCCAACTGGCTGTCCCCCTGATGGAAAAACGGGGTGGTGGCAAGATCGTCGCCATTTCCAGCCCTGGATCGGTGCGGGTCATGCCGGAATACATCGCAGTGGGTGCCAGTAAAGCCGCCCTGGAAGCACTGGTGCGTTATCTGGCAGTTGAATTGGCGGAAAAAAATATCGCGGTGAACGCAGTCTCACCGGGAGTGGTCGAAACGGAAGCGCTGAAACACTTCTCACTGCTCTCCGATCCTACTGTCATCTTACGAGCAGTGCAACACACCCCTGCCGGCAGGATCACCACCCCTGAAGACATTGCTGGGGTGGTGTCCTTTTTATGTTCTCCGCAGGCATTCATGATCCGTGGTCAGGTGATCGTAGTGGATGGCGGCTTCACCCTGCCTGTGCCGCAGTGATCAGTCCTGCACCAAGATGGCACGTACCGGCGCACCCTCCACTCCCATCAATTTGAGCGGCAGACATACAAGTTTATATATGCCCGCTTCCACTGCGGATAGGTCCAGTGTTTCGACAATGGCAATATTGTTCTCCATCAGGCGTACATGCACCGGTCTGAAATCATCTCCCGGCGAAATGGAAAGGTAATCAATACCGACCAGCCTGACACCTTGTTCGATCAGATAATCTGCCCCGTCCAGATCGAGGGAAACAAAATCCTGCTGGAATTCATGCGGACAGCTTTTCCAGAACTCTGAGTTGCGTGTTTTGAATAAGATGCGCTGTATTCCGGGCTGCATTCCACTTCCCCGCAGTATTTCTGCCGTAATGCTCTTTGCCTCCCAAGGGATTTGCACCACCTGTGCTTCCCCCACCAGCAACTCCAGTGGAAAATCTTCGATCAATGCCCCTTCATCCAGAAAATGGCGGGGAGCATCCATGTGGGTGCCCTGGTGCACGCTCATCTTCACCTGGCTCAAATTATATTCATCTCCCTCTTTGATCTTCAATACTTGCCGGATAACCATAGGTGGATCGCCTTCCCAGCGTACCATGTTGGAAAATAATGGGATGCTGATATCAATGACCATGAGATTGACTCCTGTAAAACTGCAAGAAATGTATGGTTTTAGATAGAATCTGATAGGTACGCACCTTATAATATCAGAAACCATCATTTGCAGGAGAAGGAATGCGAGCAGTAGCAGCTATCGGTATTGGTCAAACCAAAGTGGATGAACATTGGGATAAATCGCTCAAGGAATTAGCCGGCGATGCCATTTTCGCAGCCGTGCAAGATTGTGGGATCGATCATATCGATGGAGTATACGTCGGGAATATGCTGTCCGCTTCTGCCAACCGGCAGCAGAATCTCGGTGCTTATATCACCGATTGGATCGGTGCTAAAAATGTCGGCGCACTACGTCTGGAATCCGCCTGCAGCTCCGGCTCGGCAGCTTTCCGAGCAGCTTTCCTGGCAGTGGCTTCTGGAGAAGTGGATATCGCTCTGGCAGTGGGAGTCGAAAAGATGACCGATTCTCCTTCCGGCGAGATCACTGCCAGTCTTGCCACTGCTGCCAGTGCAGATTGGGAAGCCGATCAGGGATTGTCTTTTGTGGCACTCAATGCCCTGCTCATGCAACGCTACATATACGAAACCAGTTGGAAACATCGTGACTTTGCCAATTTTTCGATCAACGCTCACGCCAATGCCATGCACAACCCCTATGCCCGCTTTCACATGCCATTGACCGAAGAGAAATTCGTCAATGCCGCCATGATCTGTGATCCTATCAATTTGATGGATTCCTCCCCCATCGGGGATGGCGCCGCTGCCATTATCCTGGTGCCGGCGGAACGCGTCAGCGGGAAGATCATCCGCGTGGTGGGTTCAGCTGCCGCCACCGATACTATCGCCGTGCACGATCGCAAGCATCCTACCTGGTTGAGCGCTGCCGAGCGCTCCAGTAAAACCGCCTATGCGCAAGCTGGCATTTCTCCGCAGGATATCGACTTCTTCGAATATCATGATGCCTTCACTATCATGGCCGCCCTCTCGCTGGAAGCCTGCGGTTTTGCCGAGCGCGGTAAAGGACCACAATTGGCGCTGGATGGAGCCATCCGTCTGGATGGTGCGCTTCCTGTTGCCACCATGGGAGGGTTGAAAGCCCGCGGGCATCCTGTGGGTGCCACCGGCATGTACCAGCTTGTAGAAGTCATCGAGCAGTTGCGTGGAACCGCCGGTGAGAACCAGCTCGATAAAGCACATATCGGAATGGCACAGAATATCGGCGGCAGTGGATCGAATATCATCACTCATATCCTGCGCAATGATTGATAAGAACACGCTTCAACAAGTTATTAAAAAATACCGCACCCGCACCTTTTATCTGGAGCGCAAGACCTGGCTGCGCGATGAAAAGGATGCTATCCACTTTGTGGAAGAACGTGGTTTTGTCTTTTTCTGGCCGATCAAGAACTATGATCTGCCCAGTCTGTGGAACGCCACAGTCGGAGATCGCCCGGTTCCCAACACTCATGATGATCCCGGTCATATCACCTGGCGCTGGAAGGATGAGCTGCTGGATAAGCGGGTCTGGTACTATGCCAAGCTATTGCGCAAAAAATCCACCATTCTATCTTTCGAGTTGGCACCATATTTCTATACTCTCTCCCCAAATTATGGGGATTATGAGAATGATTATCTGGTGCAGTACAAGAACGGCTCGATGAGCGTGGAATCCAAGAATGTCTATGAGGCGCTGCTCAAGCATGGTGCTTTGCATACCCTGGATCTGCACAAAGAAGCGCACATGACTTCAACCGATACAAAATATCGTTTCGATAAAGCCCTCACCGACCTGCAAGCGGAGATGAAGATCATCCCGGTCGGTATCGCCCAGGCGGGTCGCTGGGGCTACGCCATGATCTACGATATTGCCGCACGGGTGTACCCGCACATCGTGGAACAGGCGCGCTACCTGACCGAAGCACAATCACAGCAGGTCATCCTCCACCACTACTTGCAATCGGTGGGGGCTGCTCAAGTTAAAAAAATAAGCGCGTTGTTCGGTTGGAAAAGGGAGTATGTTTTACCAGCCTGTCAACAGCTTGTCAGGCAGGGAAAGCTAGAATTACTGGATAATATCGAACCTGAGCCCTGGGCGGCAATCCCCGTTATTTTTCAGCTACAATAAATACAAAACAGGATATGGTATGTTCTTTCAACTCAGCAGGGGTGCTCTTGAGAAAGTGGATGGTTTGGCTGCGCTCGTCGATGCCGATGGGCTGCTGCCCTTGCATGATTCTCAGCAAGCCCGCCTGGTAGC
>JAAZNC010000083.1 GCA_012798455.1 Chloroflexota bacterium
AATCTCTATGTTAGACTCAATCCGGTTGCTTTACGCACCTCGATTGATCGTAAAGTAGATAAACTATGGGAACTATCAAAGTAACTTCTCTATCTGAGTCATCGTTACCTCCAAAGTAATCTTTTCTAATGAGGCACTACGTCTTGACAACTTCACTTATAATTCAATCGTATTTAAATAGCATTTTTCACCAAGGAAGTTTTCTATGAAGATTTTGAACAATAATTTAGATCTGAAAAAGATCCTTTCTGAAAAGCGCATGCGTGGTCTCTGGATGCTGATGAGTGGCTATCAATCTCAGTATATTGGTGCCATGTTCTACCAGACCATCTCTGCTTTAGCAAAATCAGGAACCTATTTGCTCTTGCAGTACTTTGTAGATAACTTCTTGCTTGCTCAAACCTCTGGTTTTGGTATTGGTGTTATTGCCATTGGTTTTGTACTACTTTTCCTTGTTCAAGGGTTGGCCACTTTCTTAAGCCAAAAGGATGCAGCTAAAACTGCTGAAGGAACCATCCAACGGCTGCGCGATTATTTATATGACCATATCCAGAATCTCACTTTCGCCTATCACGCCAAGACCGACACGGGTGATCTTATCCAGCGCTGCACTTCTGATGTGGATGCTATCCGCCGATTTTATGCTGATCAGGCAATTGGTTTGGGTCGTATCATCATTCTATTCATCGTTAACTTCATCGCTCTGTTACGTTTGAATATCTATCTGGCTTTGATTTCAGTGATCGTGGTTCCTATCATTGTGTTCATCTCGGTCTATTTCTTCCGTAAAGTTGCCAAAGCTTACGAAGCCTACCAGGAACAGGATGCCATCCTTTCCACCACCCTACAGGAGAACCTCAGTGGCGTGCGCGTTGTCAAAGCATTTGCACGCCAGCCTTATGAGATTGATAAGTTCAAGAAAGACAATTACGAAAAATACCAGCGCGGTCGCAAATTGCTGACCATTCACTCCATGTTTTGGCCAATCTCTGATATCTTTTGTGGTGCCCAGATGTTGGTGGGATATTACATCGGTGCAAAAATGGCGATCGACGGCATGATTAGCATTGGTACTTACATGGCGTATGCTGGTTTGATCATCTGGATCATCTTCCCGCTACGCAATCTGGGACGTATGATCGTACAAATGTCTAATGGTTTGGTCTCTTACGATCGTATATACAAGATCATCAAAGAAGACCGCGAACCTCTTGATAAGGGCAGTATTTCTTCCAAAGAAAAAATCCGCGGAGATGTTGAATTCAAGAATGTATCATTCCATTATGAAGATGGTAGTGAAGTGCTGCACGACATTTCTTTCAAGTGTCATTCTGGCATGTCGATAGCGCTGCTCGGTTCTACCGGATCGGGCAAGACCTCCTTGGTCAATCTGCTCCCGCGCTTCTATGATGTGACTGAAGGCGCCGTTCTATTGGATGACTATGATCTGCGTTTGTACACCCGTCGCTATCTGCGCGAACAGATCGGTATCGTTGAACAGGAACCGTTTCTTTTCTCTCGCTCGATTTATGAAAATATCACCTTTGGTATAAAAGACCAGGTCAGCACGGATCAGGTAGAAGCTGCTGCAAAAATGGCAGCCGTGCATGACGTTATCCTTTCCTTCCCGCAGGGTTACAAAACCCTAGTAGGTGAGCGGGGTGTCACTCTCTCTGGTGGGCAGAAACAGCGTATTGCCATCGCTCGCACTTTTCTGAAGGATCCTCGCATTCTGATCCTGGATGACTCAACTTCTTCAGTCGATGCTGAAACTGAAGCAATCATCCAAGATGCCATTCAAAAATTGATGCAGAACCGCACCACTTTCATCATTGCTCATCGCATTCAAAGCATCATGCAGGCAGATCTGATCTTGGTCATGGATAAGGGAAGCATCATTCAAAAAGGCACGCACAATGAACTGATTCAACAAGCAGGTGTTTACCGCAGTATTTTCGATATCCAAACCCGCATCGAGGAAGATTTACAGAAGGAGATTAGCAGTGCCAGTTAACACATTTGAAGAAACGGATTATTCCAGAGAAGGTTCGACCGGCAAGATCTTCCTGCGCATCTTGAAATTTATGAAACCTCATTGGGTATGGATGGCGTTGTTTCTGATCGCGGTCATATTCACTTCGGTCATTGACGCCTATTTGACTTATCTGAGCAAGCGCATCATTGATGAAGGGATTGTGGTTGGCAACATTCCCCTGCTATTGAGCATCATCTATCAATATGGGGCACTGGTGGTATTTGAAGCTTTTACGGTATTCACCTTTATCTACATGGTAGGATTTGTAGGAGAGAAAGTGCGTTATGATCTGCGCCAGAAGATGTTCAATCACTTGCAGAGTCTTTCACTTTCCTATTACAACCAGACCCCCGTTGGTTGGATCATGTCGCGTGTCACCAATGATACTGAGCGGGTTGCAGAACTGGTCACCTGGGGTTTGCTGGATTCCACTTGGGGTGTCATCAATATCGCAACTTCAATGTATTTCATGTTTCGGATCAACACCCGGCTGGCGTGGATTGTGGCTGCCATCCTACCCATTCTACTATTCGTGGGTGTCAAGTTCCAAACTCGCATTCTTAAACAATATCGTATCGTGCGCAAGATCAATTCTCAGATCACAGCTTCATATAATGAGAATATAACTGGCGTGCGGGTTATCAAAGCACTTGGTAGAGAAAACGAGAACCTGCGTGAATTCAGTGAAGAATCCAGCAATATGTACAATGCTTCCTACCGCGCCGCCTGGATCAGTGCCCTCTTCCTTCCAACCGTCCAATTGATCTCATCCCTTGCCCTGGGGGGCATCATTTGGTACAGCGGAGCACAGACACAGATTGGTGGCATCAGCGTTGGTGGTATGCAAGCTTTTCTTTCCTACATAACCTCCATGATGTGGCCCATCCAAGATCTGGCACGCGTGATCGCTGAAATGCAGCGGGCAATTGCATCTGCAGAACGCATCTTCACTCTCATTGATACCACACCAGATGTGATGGACAAACCCGAAGCTTATGACCCCGGTTCAATCCGCGGTAATATCGAGTTTGAAAGGGTTTCTTTTTGGTATGAATCAAACACTCCGGTAATCAAGGACCTTAGTTTCATGGTACATCATGGTGAGACCATTGCTCTGGTCGGTTCTACTGGTGGAGGAAAAACCACTATTGTGAATTTGATCTGCCGCTTTTTTGAACCCAAACGTGGGCGTATTTTAATCGATGGTAAAGACTATACCGATTATTCACTCAGTTCCATCCAATCACGTATTGGTGTAGTACTGCAAACACCCCATCTGTTTTCCGGCACTATCAAAGAGAATATCGCTTATGGGCGCTTGGATGCTACCAACCAAGATATTGAAGTGGCTGCCCACCTGACCGGAGCACACGATTTCATTGTCAAGATGGAACATGGGTATGACGAACAGGTTGGGGAAGGCGGAGTATTGCTCTCGGTTGGGCAAAAGCAGCTCATCAGTTTGGCAAGAGCAGTTCTATCCGATCCGGAGATCTTCATCATGGATGAAGCTACCTCTTCCGTTGATACTCTGACCGAGGCAGCTCTTCAGCATGGCATTGAATCCATCATGCGGGGACGCACCACTTTTATCATTGCCCATCGTCTCTCGACCATCAAGAAAGCCGATCGTATCTTCGTCATCGAGAATGGACAGATCAGTGAAATGGGCAACCATAGTGAGCTAATCAAAAAGAAAGGCAAATATTATAATTTATATACCCAACAGTTCCGTCAGGAACAGGAGAAGAAATACAACCTGCTTTACCAGGAATAATGTGCTGTCTACCAACTCAACTGCAAGGTGGTATAAATAGCGTGAAATCGACAGGCCTATTCTTCGGGTATAATAAAATTTCAAATTTTGATGGAGAGATAGAAATATGTTTAAACTAAAGAGAAGTATTCTCTGGTTCCTCCCGCTGGGCATTCTGGTAGTTGCATTGAGTGCCTGCTCTGGTGGAGCAAATGCGGAACCGACCCAGGACCCGAATGTGGTATTTACGCAAGTTGCCGAGACCGTCATGGTCAGCATGACCCAAACAGCGGAAGCAGCCCCCCCTACTGCCACTCCAGAACCAACCGCCACCCAGATACCCACCGCAATACCAACTGCTACCACTGACCCAAGTCAGGTCACTCCGGTTGCCACCACCATTGTTGTTCAACCTTCTAGCCCAAGTGGTATCCCTACAGCAACAACCCAGCGTTATGGTGATGGCGCTAAGTGGAACACCCAAAGTCCTGCCGACGGCACTGTTTTGGAAAAAAGCCAGAATTTTGCCTTCCATGTATGTTTGGGCAACATTGGCTCCACTGATTGGACCACCAAGTACTATCTGCAATATGTGAGTGGTCAGCAATTATGGTGGAACACCACTACATTTAATCTAGGTGATACAGTCAAACCTGGTGATAAATGGTGCTTTGATCTGCCTTCCATTGCTCCCTCCAAAGCAGGTGAATATACCACACGCTGGTATCTCAAGAACGCAACCGGAGAATCATTCTTCGAAGTATATTTCCACTATTATGTGGGTCAATAATAAATAACTAGTTTCTAAAAAGAGGTTTTCAAAAACCTCTTTTTTCTTTATTCATCCCAAACAGGTCCCCACCCGTTTGGCAGCTTTGATCCACGAATGTTCCAGGGGTACCGTGCGCCGGCGGTCAACCACTTTTTCTAGAGGAACCGCTTCCATTTTCTCTCCCCGCACTGCTACCATGGACCCATATTTCTCCTTAACAATCATGGAGGCGGCGGCTGTTCCCAATTCGGTCGCTAACAACCGATCGCGTGCGGACGGAATACCGCCGCGCTGTACATAACCGAGAATAGTGACCCTCGATTCCAAACCGGTAAGCTCCTCTAACTCTTGTGCCAGAGAAATGGTCTTGTTGGCTTGCATATTCTGCCAGGCTTCGATCTTCTCCACAGCAGTCTGTTTTTCTGCTTTGTCTCTAGCATCCTTTTTTTGTTTAAGAAGAGTTTCCAACTCTTCCGAAGATTTTTTGGTTATGGCACCTTCCGAAATTGCCACAATACTGAAGCGTTTACCGCTACGCACGCGGTCTAGAATCGCCTCAGAGATGACTTCCGGCTGATAGGGAATCTCAGGAATCAGAATCACATCCGCACCACCCGCCACTCCAGCACCCAGCGCCAGCCAACCGGTATTATGCCCCATCAGTTCTACCAAGATGATGCGGTGATGGCTATGGGCAGTGCTGTGCAGCCGGTCGACGGCATCAGTGGCAATACCGAGTGCAGTGTCAAAACCGATGGTAGTATCTGTCATCGCTATGTCACGATCGATGGTTTTCGGGATAGTGATGACATTCATGCCCTTCTGCATCAGGCGATAGGCATTTTTTTGCGTCCCTCCCCCACCGATACAAACCAGCGCGTCCAGATGGTGTTTTTCATATACCTCCAGCATCGCATCGGTCATATCCAGCAGTTTTTCCCCCACCGGCATACGATGCGGTTTATCACGGCTGGTGCCCAGGATCGTACCCCCAAAGGTTAAAATGCCGGATAAACGTTGTTCATCCAAGATGACCGATCGGTCATTCATCAATCCTCTAAATCCATCATAAAAACCGATTAATTGAAGATCATATTCACCCAGAGCCGATTTTCCCAATCCGCGCAGGGCAGCATTCAAGCCAGGGGTATCTCCGCCGGCTGTCAATACTCCCACATATTTCGCCATAACCGCCTTTCCTTCAACAAGGTATTTCAATTATACGGTAACAATCAACACAAGATGGTAACAAAAATAGATGATCGACTCAGATGAATTAAAAATCGATAAAAGTATTTACAGATAAGGCGCAAGGCACTCGACATTTTTGACATTCCTTCCCTGGATTTCATTCATGTCATCTGACTGGGGTTTTGTACACTTTAAGTGGTTGAATCAAAAATTCGCCTTATTCCCCCTTGATGTACAGGATCGTTCCTGATCTTAGTTTTGTTAATTATGAATAGCTATACTAACAATCTTCCTTATTTTGATTTTTCTCTCTACTCTTTTCCTATTTTGGAAGTACTTACCTGTAATGCCTCTTCCAACACTTGTTTTGCATCTTTCGAACTACAATTATTGGCGATCGCCCATTCATCCATGAATTGCTCTTTTAATGTATCTAGCATCTTCTCTTCATAAATATTATCGCGATGGATTTCCACTCTTCCATTCAGATCACGAATTAATTCGGCTTTAGAAAATAGACTACCATCTTCGAATCCTTCTTGAATACGTGTTTTTCGGGCACGGTAATCCGTTCCAAGTAAATTAGGTTTCTTTCGAATAATAGTCAGTGCTTTTTCAAGCGACGAAATAGATGAAATAGCGCGGATATGCTGCACATCCGTAGCATTTACAGGAAGCCAGAATGTCAAATCACTTGCTTTGACAACAAAGAATGTTCTTTCTTTTCCTTCGATTGACCTTTTATCAATCCCTTCAATATGACTTACCCCATGATAGGAATGGACAATCCAATCATTTTCTTTATATTTTGTCTCCACGCTATCGTTCATCTTTTCGCTCTTTTCTTACAACACTAATATCTATTGTTTGTTCTTCGAAGACGTTTTTGTGCCCGTTGAATGCCTTTTTTCTGATCTATGCGCCTTTGTTCACCTTTAGAAATAAACCAGCGTTTCTTTCTCACGGTAGATAATAGCTGACTGCGCATGATGCGTTTCCGGAAACGTCGAAACATCTGCGCTTCATTCTCGCCGGATCTCTTCTCAACTCTAACCAAGTCTGTTAACCTCCTTTCTTAAAATATCGAAAGATCGCTTTCCTTATTCGTTTTTGAAAGCTTCTTGTTTCGCAAACAGGGAAATTTAATATATTTCTTGAAAAGACCTTCCCCCTCGGTAATTTTCCATTACCGGATTAGCACTTTTCAAGATACTGGCGTAGCTTGCGTATTTTTATTATAACACTCAATGACTATACGCATTACACCCAGTTTTGCATTCATTGGAAAAAGGTGGCATAATCAACGAAATATCGACCTTCTCGAATCTTCCATCAAACGAGGAAAATATGCATCAACTAAGAAAACTCGTGATCTTTATCGCAATAATATTGTTGGACGCTGCCCTGATCGGCTCATGCACGGATGCCAGTATCAAATCTATTCCACTTTCCAACGCCTACCCTGCCGCCACCCGTTTGTATATTAGCAGTCATTATTTGCCCTATGATTTCAGATTTGCTGAAGAAAAACGCTACGCCGGATTGCCTCTCGTCACTGCTATTTCCCCGGATGGGATGGCAAATCTACAATTATTAGGTGAAGAGGATGACATCCAATCCGCCCGTATTTTGATCTATCTGCCTATTGATGCAGATTATGAATTTGCCAATCAGCAATACACTTATTTCGGTCTGTTGCTCAATAGCATTTTGGGGGATGATGCCGGTATGGACGAATGGCTGGTGGATGCCACCAACTCCATTGCAGAACGTAGTAACACTTCCTTGATGGGCGGTGCAATTGCCAGCACTCCCTATAGCACAGATGCCGGTGATCTGGCTGTTAACATGTACGTACGCCTGGATGAGGATGAAAATGGCTTCATTATGGCATTGGTGGTTGGAGATTGGTTGGATGACATCGGATATGATCCTGCCCATTCGGTGTGGCAACCATAACATCAAAGCGCTGCTCTCCACCTCAAGTTGAGTAGTCCTTTTTATTGATCGTTGGAGAGCAGAGCTTCTTAACGCCTTTTTCGAAACAAGATTAAAATAAGAGATCCAATCCCGAATAAAGTAAACATCACACCCGCTAGGTGAAAGTTGAATAACACGTTTTCTTTAAAATTGAATATCTTCGGCAGATTGGCAAAGAAAAACGGACTTAAAAAGATACCCACTGAAAAAGCACTGTTCACCAACGCGATGGCTGCTGTGCTGTCATTCTCACCCACCGAATTAGCAGTTTCCAGCATGATCAGGGCAATAAGCAATCCGATCCCGGTCCCGACACACAACAACCCACCCATTACCAGCACACCTGATAAACTATAAGCTGCAACCCAGAATCCTACACCACATAACAGCAACCCCAAAGGGATTGTCCATTTTTTCAAATAACGGAATATGCTTGAAAAAGCCAGACCTGCCAGCGTGGAACCGAGGGTAGAGATAGAAAGTCCAAAAGCGGACACGAAATGTGAGATGTCTGGTTTGATCTCGATCAGATATGGTAGGTCAGTCAGGATGATAAAGAAGAACACCATCATCACCAAGGCCGCTGCCGAATAAGCAAATACAAGCGGGGGAATGGGTTCTCTTTTAATCTGTTTTTCTTCTTGGGGGAAATGTGACACCCTTGGTAAAGCCAGCATGGCGAACACCAATACCAATGGGGCAATCAGATAGATCAAGAAAGCGGTACGCCAGTTCTGCATCCCAATGTATGCTGCCAACGGCGGAGTGATCACAGCGGTAAAATGAGATACTGCAAAGCTATACCCTACCAGGTCTGCGCGTTCTCTGCCTTGGTAGTAATCTGCAATTAGTGAGGTAATAACCGGAGAGATCAAACCTGTGCCTGCTCCCAGCATGGCACGCAGCACCAAGTGCACACTGAAATTTTGTGACCAGCCCGCTGCAATACCACCAATGCTGTATAACAGTAGACCGATAACCAGCACCGTTTTCTTGGGTATGATCCGCACCAGTTGTCCGGCTATCAAACCAAAAAAAATAATCAGCAGCGATGGTAGGGTGATGGTCTGCTTGACGATCGTCAGATCTATATTCGGAAAGGATGTGCTGATCTGCTTGACCAACGGCGCCACCGTATCAGTGGACATGATGGTCAGGAGGGATAATGCGAAAATAGCTGCTTTTTTACGATCCATAGTGATGCTGCCTCGTTATGCTTGGAAGCGCCAAGTATAGCACGGAACGATATATATCTGGAAGACTTTTTGAAGGTTCTCTGCTAAAAATGGGGGCTGGTGAGAAAGATACTTCTTCACCAAATAGTACATCTGTCCACAGGAGAGGTGTCATGCATGATAATGCCTGATTTAGGAAATTCTCATAGAATTGTTGTTATTAAAACAGGTTGAGCGAAATGGCAGCAAATTTATTTCTAATGATCTTGTGGGTATGGTTATGGACGCGGTTTGTGGTTAGCAAGGTTTTTCCCTTCATGGAAAGAGTGAACCAGTTTCTGCTGGGGTTATTACTAGGAGTGCTTACCCAGGTGCTGCTTGATCTGGTTTATCTGAACATGTTGGTCAAGGTAAATTGAAGACTATTGGGGTTTATATACCCCATCCGGATTCACACCCAGCGAACCCGCCTTGTACGAACGTTCATCCAGAGGTGAAAGATAAGCCGCCTGCTCAAGGGTGATGAGTAGGATCGTATCCGCTTTTTTCAGGTACTCCTCGACCCAATCCACTCCGCTTGCTTCGGTCATCCAATGCTGTTCATCGAATTCTGACAGGTTGATCACTTCCGTGTATTTTCGTAGCGATTTTTTCCTTGCAACATTGAAATAATCGTTGAAATAAGATACCACCAGTTCACGTATAGTTCGGTAGACCGGTTCCCGGTAGCGCAGGCCTACATAATTGGATTTTGCCACCGCTCCCCAGCAGTCGAATTCCTGGAAGAGTGCCAGCACGTGGTCATCATCCTCTCCCGGGTCAGGTTGCATATCCAGGATCAGGGGTAAATAACCGATGCGTTGCAGCAGGGTGGCAGCAAACAGTCCACCATCCAAGCAGTGCGCCTTGCGTTGTCGCAGCACTTCGATCGGTGAGCGGTTCTCATTCCCACCAACGTACAGAGTACTATCCAGAAACTGCTGGATGCGATAAGGCGTATTCATCTCCTGCAATATGCTGGACTCTTCCAAAGTCAACATGTTTTCGAATAACAGGTTTTCTCTCGACATTAGATTTCTGTTTCTCTGATGCATGATATCTGTGTTTTATACTACTGCAGTTCAACAATGCTGATTATAATCTTTCCTTTGGATTAATAAAGTTGATGATTGTAAATGTCATATTTTTTGTATAATCTAATTAATATCAGCGAATCGATATGCTAATTCGATCCTTTTATGAAAGAAAATGAAATGGAAGAAAAGGAGCGATCAAAATGGGTGAAGCTGGGAAAAGAGATAAAAGCCAGAGAGAACAGCGCAAGAAACCAAAACTGACCATCAAAGAAAAACGCAAGCTCAAGAAAGAAAAACATAACGATTCTTCTGGAATTCTTAAAACTCCAGGATAGGCATCCTGACTTTCCAATCCAGAACCGATTTCGTATTCAGATAATTTCTTGGCTGTAGATATGCGTTCGCAACCAAGAGCTGATAGACTTTTCACTACCCTAAACTATTTTGTTTGGATCTTGAAAAATATTCAGTCTATACGCAATCTATTTTCTATTCTAATTTAAAAACAGCTGACAGCGGTTTCGGCGCACCTAAATCCTGTCCACGCTTGCCGGGTGAACATCCACCCACCTCTAGCCGGAAATCACCAGGTTCGATGGTCAGTTCGCCATGATCATCAAAAAATGACATTATCTCTGGTGTTATCGTAAACTCTATCTTTTTACTTTCACCAGCCAATAATATGATCCGCTCGAATCCAATCAGACGATGACGAGGAACAATCGTTGAAGCTTCCAAATCAGTCAAATAAAACTGAACTACTTCAGCAGCCCGTTGATTGCCATTGTTTCGCACAATAAAAGCTAGATGTAGCGAATCACCTAAAGTAACAATCTCCTTTTCGAGATGCATATCCGAGTATTCAAATGTACTATAACTCAATCCAAAACCGAATGGATATAGCGGCTCTTCGGTCATGTATCGATATGTTCGGCGATTCATACTGTAATCATCAAAAGGAGGGATCTGGTCCAGTGATTTGGGAAAGGTTAAAGGCAATTTCCCTGATGGGGAGACATCGCCAAACAATACATCAGCAACAGCCCTACCCCCTTCCATACCCGGATACCATATAAAAAGAATGGCATCCACCATATCTTCTATTTCACCCAAAGCGATAGGGCTGCCACCGGTCAACACCAGCACGATTTTTGTACCAGAAATTGCCAGTTCCTTAATGTAATTGATCTGGCTGGTTGGTAAAGAAATGCTATTCCGGTCGCCATTTTGTGGGGATAATAGTGATTCCCCTTCTTCTCCCTCAAGGAAGGAAGAAAAACCTCCACAAACAATTGCCAGATCTGATGATTGTGCCATTCCGGGTGCCCAAGTATCTTTTATCTCTCTGGGATGTTTCAACATGGCACCGGTGGTATATTCCATCCCCATTCCCTCAGGAATCCGTCCGGTGATTCCCTCAAGCATGGTGACCATTCTTTCATTGAAACCATAATAATTACCTAAAAGAACCTCTGTGCTGGTCGCGTTTGGACCGGTTACAAAAATTTTCCTTACCGATGACTGAATAGGTAGAATGTTACCTTTATTTTTCAATAAAACGACTGACTCAACAGCTGCCTGGTAAGCAAGTTCCCTGTGCTTGTCGCTCCCAACAACGCTTTCTGGGATCGATGCAAAAGGAACATCCTGAGGTGGGTCGAACATGCCAAGTTTGAAGCGAGTTAATAAAACACGTTCCAGCGCATGATCAATATCTTCTTCATTGATCAATCCACGCTTGATGGCTTCAGGAATTTCATCAAAAACATGGTCGCAACCCAGATCACAACCATGCTGCAATGCCAGGGCAGCAGATTCTGCCGCATCTTTTGTAACCTTATGGCTGAGATGAAAATCAGACAATGCCCCGCAATCTGATACAAAATGTCCCTGGAATTTCCATTCTCCGCGAAGAATATCTTCAATTAAAAGCTTACTGGCACAACAAACCTCACCCAGCGTTCGATTATAAGCTCCCATGACAGCTTCAACATTGGCATCCCGTACCATTTTCCTAAAGGCTGGTAGGTAGGTATCGTATAATTCGCGTTTGGTCACAACTGCATTGAAAGTATGGCGTTCTCTCTCAGGACCCGAGTGCACTGCAAAATGTTTTGCGCAGGCAGCCGTTTTTAGATATTTCGGATCACTTCCCTGCATTCCCTTCACAAAAGCAGAAGCCATTTCCCCGGTTAAAAATGGATCTTCTCCCCATGTTTCCTGTCCTCTGCCCCAGCGAGGATCACGAAAGATATTGACATTAGGTGACCAGAAATTCAATCCCTGATATTGATCGGTGTATCCATTTCTGCGCAGCGCCTCGTGATATTTCGCACGTCCTTCGTCGCTGATCGCATCTGCCACCTGATAGATCATTTCTTTATCCCATGTGGCAGCCATACCGATCGCCTGAGGAAAAACGGTGGCGCGACCATTACGGGCTACACCATGCAGTGCTTCACTCCAATAGTTATATCCAGGGATATCCAAACGAGGAATGCTAGTCCCTGTATGACTTAATAACCCTGCTTTTTCATCAAGAGTCAATAACTTGATGAGTTCTTTTACTCGTACAGGAAACGGTAAGGATGTATCAAGATATAATGGCTTTTCTTGTCTATCGTTCTCTTTCATGTATACACCTCTATTTTTAATAATTCAGAAATAGTTCCCTTATAGATAATAATTTCTCTTTTTTTATAGCAGTCCCATGTGTTGTAAAAACCATCCATTTCTCTCTTTTTCAAAATACAAAAAGCTTGTTTTTCTTTCAGACTTCTCCAAAATCAGGATGGAATGCGATGATCTACTTTCCTAACCTTTTATCGCGCCTGCCGTTAATCCTGAAATAATTTGCTTCTCGGCAAAAAAATAGAAAATGATCGTTGGAATTGAAGACAGAGCCACAAACGCAGAAACCAATGCTAAATCTTGGCCATATTGTCCTTGAAACTGCATGGTGCCCAAGGGTAAAGTCCAAAGCTTATTACTATTCAAGACCACAAGGGGAACGAGCAGATCATTCCAACTGGCAATCATGACCAATGCAGCTACAGCAGAGAGAGATGGCTTGACCAATGGCAGCATAATGCGCCAGAAGAAATCGAAATTAGTGCACCCATCAATATAGGCGGCATCTTGAAGTTCAGAAGGCACCGCGGTGAAAAATCCTTTCAAGATCATAATGTTCCCTGATAATTGAAATGCAATTTGAACCAAAAAAACGCCCCATAATGTATCGATCATGGGTATCCCCAATAGTTCCAATTGCCGTAGTACAAAATACACAGGCAATATGGCTACATTGATCGGAAACATGAGCCCGATCGTAAATAAGTTGAAGAAAAAGTTCTTTCCACGAAACTGCATTCTGGCAAATACAAATGCCACCATAGAGCAAATACCAACAGCTCCGACTGTGGTTGCAACCATCACAATCAAAGAATTTTTCAGCATATTCCAGAAAGTGGAAGTACTGAGAATTGAAATGATATTATCCCAATTGGGAGGATTGGGAATGGAGTATGGTTGTGAATACATCTGTCCGGTTGTCTTTACACTACCAAAGAGCAAGATCACAATGGGAATGAAGATCATTATTGCAGCAATGACAAGAAAAGCATATACAGGTAATCTTTGAGGAATCTTCTTTGCCCAGCGCGGAGGAGTGACGTATTTATTCATGGAATAATCCTTTCTATAAACCGCTAAGATAATCTGGTTTGCGTGTGAGGGCTTGATACACCAATGAAAAGATCATACAAAGAATGAACATGATGATGGCAACTGCCGACCCGTAACCGAGCTGGAACCTGACAAAGCCATATCGATACATATAAGTCGCCATTGTCTCACTTGCATTGACCGGTCCTCCTCTGGTCATCACCCAGACTAAAACAAATTGCTGAATTGATCCCAATACAGACATATAAACGGATGTTTTTATGGTGCTTCCCAATAGAGGTAACGTGATATAGAAGAAGTTTTGTATTTTGCTCGCTCCATCAATCGTTGCAGCCTCTTCAATTTCCCTGGGAATATTTTGAAGTCCGGTCAAATACAACAACATATGAAAGCCAAAGTATTTCCAGGTTAATACGACAAAAACAGCAAAAATCACGATATTCATATCAGCAAGCCATGCGATCGGATCCAGACCAAACAGGAGCATAATGCCATTCAGAAATCCACGTTCCGGATCAGCATTATAGAGCAGCATCCACATAATGCCTGTATTCACTTCAGATAGCACATAGGGCAAGAAAAAAATCGTGCGGAAAAAAGCTCTCCCCGGTAGATCACGCCCCACCATCGTAGCCAGAATCAAAGCGATAGGTAGCTGCAAACCCAGAGATAGTGCAATGATGAGCAAAACGTTCTTGACTGCTTTGATAAATACTTCATCGGTCAATATCTTTTCATAATTTTCCAGACCGACATAATCCACCGCAGGTCCAAAACCCTTCCAATCATACATGCTGTATTGAACAGAACGAAAAATAGGATAAATTACAAAGAGAACAAAAAGGATTAAAGCGGGGAATAAGAACAGGCCAACCACTAAATTATTCTTGAATCGTTTTGATCCCATAGCGGGTCTCATCAATTTTGACTTATTTCGATTAATTAGGAATTGCATACTACGCTCTTTCATCTGGAAAATCACAAGCTATATCTAAATTCATCTTTCCAAATAGTTAAAGGGTTCAATAGGAAATTCTTCCATTATTAATTACAACATCTATCCGATTTATAGAGACAGGTGCGTCTCGGTCATGATCAACCTCAGCGCACCTGTCCGCATCCTACTTGAAATTACTCGATTAGCTCTTGGGCACCAGCTTCAATTTCGGCTGCTACCTCTGCGGGCGTTGCAGTACCAGCAAACAATTTTTGCACTGCATCATTGATAATGCCACCCATGGCAGAAGGCAGAATCTGATCGTAGTAGAGCTGGAAGTACTGCGCTTGAGCAAAACTTTGCTGTACAAGCAGCAGGTTCGGATCAGTCAAACCCACTTCAGCACCCTTTACAACAGGGATACCCGTACCTGAAGCTGCAATGATTGTCTGGTTCGCCTGGTTGGTCAGATATTTCACGAAATCAATGACTTCTGGTTCAGCATCTTTCCCGATGGCAAATCCGTTCCCGCCTCCGATCACATCGGTGACATCGCCTGCCCCACCTTCAACCGAGGGGAAGTTAAACATGCCAAGGTTCGCGACCCCCACTCCATCTGCGCTATTGGCTGCCTGAGTTGATGGAGCCCACTGTCCTGAGAGCTCCATGGCCGCATTACCATTTCCAAAAGTGGCTTGCATTTCATCATGGGTTGCACCCAGATAGCCATTCTGGAACGGATCCAATGCGATCAACTTCATGAGTTCTTCTCCAGCCTGTACAAAAGCCGGATCAGTGAATGAACCTGTGCGATTGGCTGCTGCAGTGAAAGCTGCTTCGCCACCAATGCGGGTGGCAAGATATGACCAGATATGCATACCGGTCCAGGTATCTCCTTCACCCAAGGAAATTGGGGTAATGCCAGCATCTTTCAGCAATTGAACATCTGCCAGGAATTCAGACCAGGTAGTGGGGGGAGCAGCAATACCAGCTTCTGCAAAGAGATCCTTGTTATACCACCAACCAACCATGCCCATGTCCCACGGCACACCGTAGTTCTTATCATCGGAGCTGAACACTGCCAAAGCACCAGGCGCAAAGGTATCGCGCCAAGCTCCGCTATCGGCATCTAGTTCATTCGTGATGTCCTTCAATAATCCAGCATCAATCTGTTCTTTTAACGTTCCACCGCCCCAACTCTGGAAAATATCCGGAACTTCGCCGGATTGCATCACAGTGGTCAGTTTGGTTTTGAAAGCTTCGTTTTCAAGAACGGTGATTTCGATGGTCACATTTGGATGGGCAGCCATATAATCATTCGCCATTTTCTGCCAATCAGATAAGGCTGGATCTTTTGTGGAAATATGCCACCATGTAATTGTTACTGGTTCCGCAGCCTCTTCGGCTGGTTCTTCAGCAGATGTACTCTCTTCTTCAGCAGGTGTTGTTTCAGTTGCTGCAGTCTGGCATGCGGTTAGCATGAAAAGAACAATGAACAACACGCTAAGCGTTGAGAAAATCTTCCGATTCATGTCATTCCTCCATTTTTATGTCAACAAGATATAATAGGAACGTGCGGAGAACATCTCCACACACTAACGCAGGTCTTCTTGAAACATTCTTACGTGGTAGAGAAGACCTGTTTTTTATTTTTTTTATTCTATTTACCCACCTCCTCTCACTTGAATTTTTATCCAACTAGTAGTATTAGAAAATGAGCATTTTTACATTTCTATTGAATCCCTGAATATCGACGACATGAATTACGAACTACTAGCTGTGTTTTCATTCGAAAAGTCTGACCTTCCAACGGAATTTCATTGATGATCTTTATTAACATTTGCGTAGCCGTATACCCCATTTTTAAGATAAATTGATCTATTGTCGTCAATCCTAAATATTTCGATTCGGGAATATTATCAAAGCCGACTAATGAAAAATCATCAGGAATGTGCAATCCCATTTTCTCCGCGCTCTGATACACTCCCATAGCCATCTGATCGTTGGATGCAAAAATCGCCGTTGGACGATCTTCAAGCGCAAGAAGTTTCTGCCCGCCCTCAATACCCGTTTTGGTAGTGTAATCTCCCGAAACGATTAATTGCTCATCGATTGGAATACCAGCTTTTTCGAGTGCATCACGATATCCTGATAAACGCCGATTGGCGCTTTCCAATTCCACACGCCCTCCAATGAAGCCAATGCGCCTGTGCCCCAGCCCGATCAGATACTCCATCGCTTCAAGCGAGCCTTCATAATTGGTTGCATGAACTGCCGGATAGTTTGGATGGCTCATCACCGGGTCGATTGATACAATCGGTTTATCTATGTTGTATTCAGAAGCAACAGGGGCCACAACAATAACCCCATCAGAAATGGATTTTGCTAGGATAGTAATATATTTTTGTTCAGATGTGACATGCCCTTGTTTGCGCACATCACCTGATGTATAAACTAGCAGGTCAAATTCAGATTCTGCGATAGCCTGGTTTACCCCTTTCATGATTTCAATGGCATATGGGTACGCAATATCAGGCATGATCAAACCGATCAGATTCTTCTTTTGGCTGCGCATGCTACGGGCAGCAAGATTTGTGCTGTATCCGAGATCATCAATCACTGCTAAGATGTGATTTTTAGTCTCTTTAGCAACATCAACCTTGCCATTCAGCACACGAGAAACAGTAGAAACGGATACCCCCGCCATTTTGGCAACATCCCGGATTGTGATTGCCCGCTTTTCTTGATCCATTTATCTTTGTCCCGGTTTCTAATAACGTTGCCGGTATCCTTACCGGTAACGTTATTGATATTATGACACAGGTAAGTTTTAATGTCAACAATTTTTAAGAATTTGGA
>JAAZNC010000084.1 GCA_012798455.1 Chloroflexota bacterium
CATAAGCAGTGACATTCAGCAAGGGATCTTCAATCAGAGGGGAATTCCCTGCTGTCGCTCGCCAACCCTGTATGAGGTTGATGAGATCCGCCGCGGTTGCGCCTACTGCGGAAAAAACTCTGGTAGAGGGAAGGAGCAGCAGACCAACAGTCAGGACCAGGACAGAAAATCGATAAAATAGTTTTTTCATACCTTGAATAAAAATCAAGTCTAACATGATTTTACCCAATATTCCGGCATAGTTTGTCACTTCAAAAATGCCTGGAACAGGGAATGCAAATCGGTTTTCTAAGAGAGATATAAAAAAGCAAATATAGAAATTGTTATCCGAGACAGGGGGCAGCAGCAACGATGGCTCTATACCTTGAAACATAGAGAAGAAAATTGATGCAGGAAATCACCTGTTTTTATGGTCGATGTTCAAATTGAATAAACGGCGACCTTCTGTACTTCACTTTGCCCGGGCCCGGGAGAGACCTGACTTATGCTCCATCATCCAGGGGATACCATGCACCAGCAACCTTCCGAATTTCCCCGACAAATTTTTGGCGGACTCAGAATATCAGAACTCTTATCGATTTATGCTATTATTAAGGTGAACATTGTATTATTTTGAATTCTCAAAAAGTTAATTCCTGGATAGTTATTATTTAACAAGGACTGGCCCAATGAAAAAACAATTTTTACGACCTCTGCTTGTGATTCTTTTCTTTGTGTTGATCTTTTCACCCCTGTTTGTCATGCCCTTCGTTGAACCCGCCCTTAGCCGAGGTTGGCAGCGTGAATTCTCTATCATGCTTGGGTTCGTCGGTCTGACCCTGGCTGGCTGGCAATTGGCTCCGGTTTCCCGCTTTACTCCTGCCCAGAAGCTCTTTAACTTCGACCGGTTGTATCGTTTGCACCATTTGCTGTCTGTGCTTTCTGCTTTATTTGTTACCGTGCACTATCTGTTGCTGCTCTTCAATTTCGAGGCTGGCATCGGTATCAATGACTGGGCACTGGCATTGTTGAATGTTTTCACTGCCCCGTTGCGGGCAAAAATGGCGGTGTTTAGTTTGCTGGCATATCTGTTGATCACCCTCACTTCTGTCTTTCGTAAGCCGCTTCGCCTGGATTATGATGTTTGGCGAATCCTACACGATATCTTTACCCTGATCCTTGTGAGTGCGGGTCTGACGCATGTTCTTCTGATTGGGAGATACTCCGCCGCCCCGGTGATGAAGGCGTTGTTGTGGTTCGAAACTGCCCTGTGGATCTTAGCGGCATTATATATTCGGATCATCAAGCCATTGCAGCAGTTGCGCCATCCCTACAAGATCGTCGAAATCCGGCAAGAAGTGGAAAATGCTTTTACGCTGGTTTTAGAGCCACAAGGATTTGCGCTGCCGGATTTTCATCCTGGACAGGTTGCCTGGCTGACGGTGCGCCGCTCTCCGTTTTCACTGCGCCGCCATCCATTCTCCGTGGCATCCAGCATATACGATCGAAAGCATTTTGAATTTACGATCAAGGAACTCGGTGATTTCACCGGAACCGTTCGCAACCTTGAACCAGGGGAAACCGTCTATGTGGATGGACCCTTTGGGCATACCAACATTCTGGACATAGCCACTCAGGGCATTGTTCTTATCGCTGGTGGAATCGGTATTGCACCGAGCATGAGCATCCTGCGCAGTATGGCGGATGGCCATGATGAGCGCCCTGTATTCCTCTTTTATGGACACAACTTTATTGAACATGTGGAATTCAATCAAGAGCTTAAGCAATTGGAGAAAACCATGCCGAATTTCAAGATGGTTTTAGTGCTTGAGCATCCGCATGAAGATTGGCAGGGGCCGCGCGGCTATATAACCACGGAAGTTCTGCGGAGCGAACTCCCCGAGGAATATCAAAACCTGCATTATTTCGTCTGCGGACCACTGCCAATGATGTCTGCCATACGTAAATGTCTCCATGAATTACAGGTGGATGGGAAGAATATCCATTACGAAGAATTCAATATGGCTTGATGACACCAAAACGGATAAGATTGGTGGTGTCTCCGCATCGGCATTTGCTGTTGTCAATGCGGATTGATGTTTCAATACGCGCTCCCAGTTCTTCGCCAGCGATTATGCATGTTGCATATGCTCATCCTGTGATTATCCTATAAGGTTCCTTGCTGAAACCATGGTGAGACCCTATTAAAAACAAAGCTTTATCACGATTTTTGGTTGAAAACGAGAGAAAGAGAATTGTTGGGTTTTACCCTTAATTTTTAAGCTTTCCAAATAAACCGTTGTAAAATAATTCAAGATGGATTTGTAGCTAACTTCCACCAAATTATTATTCTTAAGGTATCGCACGATCAGGATTGCAGGAGGAAATGTCCCAAGACTGGAAAACGATCAGGGTTTTTATCAGTAGCACATTCCGTGATATGCAAGCAGAACGCGATCATCTCGTTCGCTTTGTCTTCCCCAAATTGCGAGAATACTTACTGCGCTATCACATTCATCTGGTGGATGTGGATCTGCGTTGGGGTGTGACCAGTGATCAGGATGCTTCGGAAGTATGTCGTGAGATCATCAACGAATGCCAACCGCGTTTTCTGTGTATGCTGGGGGGACGGTATGGCTGGGTGCCATCCGGTGAAACCCATTCCATCACCGATGATGAGGTGCACTACGGTGTTCTTGACCGATCAACCATGGATCACCTCTATTCTTTTTTCTATTTTCGTGACGATGCCTCCACCGCTACAATGGTAGAAACCATCCCGGGAGAATATCGAGAACCACCGG